>PKTO01000038.1 GCA_002869095.1 Clostridiales bacterium | reverse complement strand
TTTGCTGATTAAATTGTAATCGTCGCCGTTAAACGAAACACCAACTTCATACTTGGAGCCGTCTTTAGCATATCTTGCTATTTGACCGCTTACAGTTCCAACGGATTCGATGCTAAGTTCGACTGACTTGTTTATGGTGAAGTCGAAATTCGGACAATATTCCTTAAGTGTAATCAGCATGCCTTTTTCGGAAAAATCAGTCACTGTGCCGCAGTGGCCGCAATTTTCGTGATGCGCGCAGGAAGTTATCAATGACTTGAAACTGAGGCATGTAGGAATTCGCTCGGTTTTTCTTAAACGTTTCTTTTCCAGCGACAAGAATATTGAAATAAAAATGGCGGCCATGTTGTAAACGCACCAGACCATGTTTATAATGATTCCGCTGAGAAAGGTTCCGGCGGACCATCTGAAAAGAATGTTCATGTTGACGGCCATTGCCAAAACACTTGCGGCAAAAAGAAAAATATGAACAGACGCAAGGCTGAAATTGAATTCATCTTTGTCCTTCAGAGTTCCTTTTGGGGTTACGTTGAACTTCAACTGCCTGTTCAATAAAAACTCGCCTGCGAATGAAAGGGCCAGTTTGGGAGCCATGGCGGTATCATAGATATGGCTCCAAACGGTATTTCTTTCCTTACCTGAAATCGACTTGAAATAAAGAGATGTGCTTATGAAATGCGGAAGAAAAATCAAAAGCAGGTCCCATCCGTTTGCGGTGAAGATAATTACCCTGAAAAGCAAGAAAAGCAAAGGTGAAACGATATAAACCATCTTTTGAAGTCCAAACATCCAATAGACAAAACCGTCCAAGTAAATCAGCTTTTGGGCAAATGTGAGGTTTTTCATCATCAAAGGATTGTATTTCTTCATAACCTGAGTGTTGCCTCTGCACCATCGGTCCCTCTGCTTCATTAAATCCTGGAAATTCTCGGATGTCAGCCCGAGCGCCAATGTCTCTTTGACAAAAAAACTCTTATAGCCTTCATTTTGAATAAGCATTCCGGTTGCCATGTCTTCCGTGATTGAACCTGTGGGAATGCCTCCAATCCTGTCTATTGCAGCTCTTCTGAAAAGGGCATTCGTGCCGACATGAAGAACTGCATTGAAATGAGCCCTTTTTTCCTGCATTGTTCTCATGAAAAAATCTTGCTCGTTGGGAATGTTTGAACCCATTCCCAAATTATACTGAAATGGATCCATGTTGTAGAATACTTGGGGGGATTGCACAAATCCCGTAGCCTTGTCTTCAAAGTAATAAAGCATTGCAGATATTATATTTGCTTTCGGAATCATGTCGGCATCCAGCAAAAGAACGAATTCTCCCGATGCTTTCGTCAAGACATTGTTTATATTGCCGGCTTTTGCGTGTTCGTTGTTGTCTCTTATAATGTAGTTGATGCCATATTGCTCGCACAGCCCCCTTATTGAAGCCCTGTTGCCGTCGTCGCCCATGTAGATTTTCAGCTTGTCCTTGGGATAATCGATATTAAGGCAACCGACTATGGTCCTCTTCAATATGTCTTCCGGCTCATTATAGGTCGATATGATTATATCGACAGTGGGTTTATCGGTAAAGGGTTGCGTTCTTTCGACAACTATAGGTTTATGCTTTGAAAACAGCAGCCTTAAAACAATGTTTTGGCCCAATGCGACGGTCTCGAAGAAAATCAGCAAAAAAGCAAAAATGAAATCAAAGGTTCTTACATCGGGCAAGGTATAAAAAATTCTCCAAAAGATGTATACAGAGGATAGAAACAATCCGAAAACACCCAAAAGATTTCTGAATGGGTTTTTCTTGCTTAAAGAATAAAGAACTAGCGTGATGAAAACCATGAATAATGACAGGGCTATTTTTACAAACAAATCGAACACCGCCTCAAATAGAATTATGTCGTATTGTGCGAATTGGTTTCATTTAATGATTTATCTCCATGCAGGATGTTATATTATGAATTTTTTTGAACGTTCTATTTGACCCTTCCGTATTTTTTCTCCCCAACGAACAGAAGCACTACAAGCAGCAAAATTATTGCAGGGTCAAGCCATTTCAAAAATGCCGCATTACCGGTTGAAAAGCCCAGCAAGCCCAAGGAAAAAAGCGCCAAGCCGCAGAACAGTTGGCTGTTTCCCATCCAAAAGGCATACGCTTCTTCATCCTTTGCGGATCCTTTCTTATAACCGTTTATCAAATCGAGTCTTCCATGAAAACGTATCATATAGCCGAAAATAGAGAGAATCAAACCTATAAGCGAATTAATCAAATTAAAAGCAATCATTATGACCTCCGGCAGGTTGTAGCTTTTTGGTATATGTACATGATAAAGCAATTCAGGCAACGCTTCAATTCTTTGCTTAAAAAACGCTCATGAACCGCGTGGCAACAATTTTTACGAATCAATAGCGTGTATTGCCGCCGCGAGTATGATATAATCGAAAAAATATACTAAAGCCCCATGCCTTGAACACATTTGAACAGTATTCCAGGTTGCCGGTTCGGCATTGGGGATTCCGGGTTTTGGAAAGCGGCGGCATCTGCGCGCAAGGAGGAAACAATGTTTAATCTTACAGCATTCATCGGATACATGGTTGCGGTTACCTTTACACCGGGGCCCAACAACATACTTGTCATGACCAATGCCGGAACCTATGGATTCAAAAGAACATTGAACTATATGGCGGGAGGGGCAATCGGCGTTTTCCTTATTGTTGCGGCCAGCACATATTTCAATGTGCTGCTTTTCGATGCCATACCGACGGTAAAGCCGTTAATGGGAATCGCTGGCGCGGCATACATGATTTATCTGGCGCTCAGGATCATCAGGTCCAAACCGCCCGAAGCCGGCGAATCGGGCGAACCGCTCCGCTTCCATTATGGATTCATAATGCAGTTCTTAAACCCCAAGCTATTGATATTTGCGGTGACCGCAACATCCAATTTCATAGTGCCATACTTTGAAAGTTCTTATTATCTTCCGTTCACAATTCTAATGACGATGATTTTCATACTGTCCTGGCTTGTGTGGTCTCTTTGCGGATCCGTATTCAAGCTGTTTCTGAACAGGCACTACAAGCCCTTCAACATTGCAATGGGTTTGATTCTTATATACAGCGCAGTCTCGATCTCGGGTCTGGTATAAATGTGATGCCTGAGTGTGACTGTTTTGCCGCGGGGGTTGTCTTCCGTGGCTTTTGTTTTTTAATTATTGGATGTTTTTCGTATGGAGCATTTCGACATGCGGTATCCCGTCTTCAAGATACATGTCCGAAACAGTCTCAAAACCAAAGCT
>PKTO01000191.1 GCA_002869095.1 Clostridiales bacterium | reverse complement strand
AAGGATGGCAATCGCACCGATGTTTTGGCTCGAAATGTCAAAATATATGAAGAATTGGTGCCTTATCTTGCTGAATTGAGTCCCAACGCTGTTATGGTTACAGTGACAAACCCTGTGGATATTATGGCAATGGCGGCATGCTCTTTTTCAGGTTTCCCGCTTGAACGGGTGATTGGAACAGGGACTCTTTTGGACACTCTCAGATTCAGAAGCTTCATAGGCGGGGCGATTGGAGTTTCGCCTTGGGAAGTCGAGGCTTTTGTAGTCGGGGAACACGGCGAGTCAATGGTTCCTGTTTGGAGCAATGTCCGTGTTTCGGGAATGGAATTAAAGAAATATGTTGAAGAAAAGGGGATATTTTGGGACACAAGCATTGAAGAAGAAATAATTCATAAGACAAGGCGTGCGGGATGGTATATACGTTTGGGAAACGAACACAGCAGATATGCAATTGCATTTTCAATCTCTTTGATTGTAGAGGCAATACTCGAAGCTAAAGACAAGCTCTTACCCGTGTCAGTCAATCAAAATGGAGATTACGGGCTTGACGGGTCCTTTATGAGCCTGCCTTCAAAATTAGGCCAAAATGGTGTTGTTGAAACAGTAACAATCGGCCTTTTGCCTGAAGAAAGGGATAAGCTGTTTAGGTCTTCGGAAATCATTATGGGAAACGCAAATGCCATAAAAGAATATTTGTAAATGTCAATAAAATATACGGGAGGACTAATCAATTGAACAATATGGATAAATACGGTGCGAGAGAACGGCATTATGCCGAGGCTTCGATGCACCCGGAATATTATCTTGGCAGAATTGTATCGCAATCCAAAGATATTTATAAAGTGGCAACCGAAAAAGGCGAATACATGGCTGAAATTTCGGGGAAATTCCGTCACGAGGCAAACTGCATTGCGGATTATCCTGTTGTCGGAGATTTTGTAATGCTTGACAGGAAGAGCGATGAGAAAGGAAATTTGATTGTGCATAAAGTATTGACAAGGACAAGTTCTTTCGAACGGTCGGCTGTAGGCATCAAAAATCAGGCACAAGTGATAGCCGCGAACATTGATATTGTTTTTATTTGCATGTCCCTCAATAAAGACTACAACTTAAGCAGACTGGAGCGATATCTTTCGCTTTCCTGGAACAGCAGGGCGGAAACTGTAATTGTTTTGACAAAGTCGGATTTATGCGACAACCTGCCCAAGGTTCTTGATGAAATATCGTCTGTTGCTCTTGGAACAGAAGTGATTGTCACAACGAGCAAAAGCGAGGATTCATGCAAGCAAATATTCAAATACTTGAAAAAAGGATGCACAGCGTCATTCATAGGCTCTTCGGGTGTTGGCAAATCGACACTCATAAATTGTCTGGCCGGAAAAGAAATAATGTCTACATCGGGACTGAGAAACGACGACAAGGGCAGGCATACCACAACTCGAAGGGAGCTTGTGATTCTGCCGCAGGGCGGCATAGTAATAGATACGCCTGGAATGAGGGAGTTGGGGCTGGAATCGGCCAATTTGTCGAAATCATTCGAAGACATAGAAGCCCTTGCCCAGAACTGCAGGTTTTCAAACTGTTCCCACAGCAGCGAGCCCGGTTGTGCTGTGTTGGAGGCAATAGGGGATGGAAGGCTTGACGCAAGAAGGTTCGAGAATTATAAAAAACTCAAGAAAGAAGCAAAATACGAAGGTCTTGACTCTAAGCAGATAGAAGCCGCAAAGTTGGATGAAATGTTCGGAGAATTGGGAGGAATGAAAAAGGCGAGGGCATATATAAGGCAGAACGACAAGCGCAGGAAACGGTGATTTGAATTAAAGAATGCAAGTCGATAATAATGATACATAAACAGTAAAATCGCCATATCTTATGATGATGGCGATTTTGCTTGTAATTATGAAAATTATTAATCATGATTTAAAAATTATATTGCTGCCGTTTTCCTTGAGTTGCTCGAGATTGGAACAGCCTGTCAGTAGCATTGCCTGGATGAATTGGTTTTTCAGCTTGTCGATGTATTCTCCCGCTCCATTTTCCAAATCCCCCATTGCAGCTGTCGTAAAAGGTCTTCCTATAAGGACGGCATCCGCTCCAAGAGCCATCACTTTGACCATGTCGAAACCGGAACGGATTCCTCCGTCCACAAGAACGGGAACTCTTCCGCCTACCGCTCTTACAATTCCGGGCAGTGCTGAAACGGTGCTTCTTGAGTGATCCAAAATTCTTCCTCCGTGGTTTGAAACTATAATTCCCGCAGCTCCCATCTCGACGCATTCCACAGCTTCACGAGGATCCATTATTCCCTTGAGAATGACTTTGAAAGGAAGGCGTTTTAAAAGTGCCTTGTATTGAGAGGAGTTTCTTATGGGGATGTTTCCTCCGTTAACCTTCACGTTGATTAATCCAATCGAATCAATATCCATTCCAATGTATTCGGAGCCGATTATTTTTGCGCCTTCAAGCCTTTCCATCAACAATTTGTCGTCCCAGGGCTTTATGAAGGGGATTCCGGCGCCTCCGGCTTCTTGGATAGCCTTATAGCCTGCCAAATATACAAATTCCTGCGGACCGTCACCGGTGCAGCCTATTATGCCTCTTGACGCGCAGGCTTTAATTATTGTATTGGCGTATGCTTCCTCCGATACAGTCTTGCTCATATTGAAGGATGTTCCGCCTATGGGTGCGGCCAGCAGAGGGAAGGAAAGCTTGAATCCGAACAATTCAAGCGATGTATCAGGTTCTTTTTCGCATGACATAACCTTCATATTGAGTTTGTATTTCTTTAGCTCGCTTACATTTGAAATAAAAGAAGAACCGCTTCCAACCCCGCCCATTCCGGGAACATTTCCTGCGCAGAACCTCCCGTCGCATGATGGACATGCATTGCAAAAGCCTTTCATGTTTTTCAAAACCTTTTCTCTGTTCTTCATATAACTGCTCCTTTAAATGTATTTACTTTTGATGTGACGTTCGTCGTATGATTTGCATATTTGTTTTGCTTCAATTCAACAGTATTTTCATCCGTTGGCTGAACTTCGGTGGATTGATCAATCGCGTTTTAGANNTTTTAGACTCATAGATTGACCAGCAACGCCCTTTAAGGGCGTTGCTTTTTTCATCATTATCTTTCCTTTAGTTTATTCGTAACTTAATCTTATCATTAAGCTTGCGATTGTCAATAAAAGGAACATTGGCAAGTTCGAGTTGTAGTATAATGATATAATTGGAACGATGATGTAATAAGCAAAAGAATGTAAATGCTGCATTCTTGCATTTCATGATGGGGACTTGAGGTGTATTTTGATTGTATAAAGACCAGCGGGGTATTTTATTATGTAAATGATCCGATAGGGTTGAGGTTGTTCATTTGCATACAATATAAGTTTAAACGCGGTAAGTTTTTTCATAAAGCAATATGACAAAATGGAAAATCGCATTTAAATCAAAGTAACAGATACAGGAGGATGCAAAATGGATTCTTTCAAAAAATCAATAATGAGAATTTACAAGGGTTCGATAAAGGCGTTTGAGACATTCCCGGTTTCTATTGGCAGTGCGATGGCATTTGCAATAGTGACGATGATAAGGATTCAATTGGACTGGCCTGAACAGGAGGCTTACAATTTCCTTTTCAATTGCCTTCATTGGGCGTTTGCCCTCGGAGCGATATTCAGCTTGGCTTCAATTACTGCGGCAAAGAGCCTAAGGAATACTGACAAGGCATTTAAAATTGCAAACCTGCTTGGGGTTTTAGTTGTTGCTGTGGCTATTTCAGCTCTTTATTTCTTTGGGGCAAAAGATACTGCGCAATATGCAAGCCGGACTGTCACGGTTTCAGGTATTGCAGCTGCACGTGTGTCGGCGGCTATGTTTGTGAGCCTGTTGGCTTTTATTGTTCTTGCAGGAAATACAAACGAAGAATCCGATTTTGCGCGTTCCTTTTTCATGACGCACAAGGCTTTTTTTATAGCTGCGATTTACGGGATTGTGATAATGGGCGGAGCATCGGGTGTGGCGGGAGCCATTCAGGCACTGCTATACAACGACATGAGCAGCAAAGTATACATGTACATAGCCACAATTGCCGGTTTTTTGGCATTTACAATTTTTGTTGGTTATTTTCCGGATTTTAGAAAAGGTGAAAAAGACGAACACAGGGAAGTGGCTCAAAAGCAACCCCGATTTATTGAGGTTCTGTTTGAATTCATAATGGTTCCAATCATGATTGCAATGACAATTGTTTTAATATTATGGGCCGGCCGGACAGTTTTCATTGGAGATTGGCCTCCGTTTGAAGAACTTGCAGGCATAGCGTCTTCTTACGCCTTTGTTGGAATATGGCTTCACATAATGGTGACTCATGGGAATTCGGGTTTGTCCAAATTCTATAGAAGGGCTTATCCAGCAGCAGCGCTCCTAATACTTGCTTTCGAGGCATGGGCATTGATGGTCAGAATAGGCGATTTTGGCATTAAAACGACGGAATACTATTTCATGCTGACATGGATCGTGGCTGTGGCGGCATCAATAATATTGCTTTTGATGGGGAAAAAGGCGCATAGGGCAATAGTGGCTGTAATATGCATAATTGCGATTTTTTCGGTTTTGCCGGTAACAGGTTACAATGACCTTCCTGTCACGGCGCAAGTCAACAGACTCGAAAATTTACTTGATGGGGAAGGCATGTTTAAGGAAGGGGAGATTGTTCCTGCCGAGGAAGAACCTGAACTGACTGTACGGCAATCAATCACAGATGCGGTTGTTTTTCTTTCAAATGCGGATGATGCCGATTTGCCGGAATGGTTTGAAGGGCGGCTCGGAGACAAAAATACATTCAAAGAAAGATTCGGATTCGATCAAGTATGGCCGGAGCGGGATGACTACTATAGGGGAGACGGAACATATTTGGGCATATCGCTTACATTCGACCAGGGCCCTATAGCGATAGACGGCTACGAGTGGGCAATTAGACAAAGAATAAAGGGAGAAGGAGAAGAACCCACAAGTGTTTATGGCGAAAGAGGCGTCTATGGCATCTATTGGATTATTGAGCCAAACGGGGATGTGCCTTCTTTGAAGATAACATTGGATGATGAAACAATCATCGAACATGACATGAATGAATATATTGACCGAATAACAGAAAAATATCCTCTGGGGGAAAGAAGTTTCGATGAAGCGCCGTTTGAAGACATGAGTGTGAGGCTTGAAAGCGAAGAAGTTGAAGTGCTGCTTGTTTTCGGAAACATAGACATATCCGTCAACCCGAGAGAAGACAGAATAAATTACTGGCTTTCGCTGGATGCAATTTATCTGAAGGAAAAGCAGTGATCATTTAAGAATTGAAAACATAAGGAGTCATTTGGCTTATAGAATCGCAGCACATCCAGAGTTATTCTAACTTGATGGAATCAACATGTACAATCGTTTTCTGTATTTGACTTTGATGTGCTTTTGCTTTACGGAAGGAGCTGGTTTAATTGAACAAATATATGGAGCTGGCTGTGAGGGAAGCAATGCAAGGGATTAGACAAGGCAAGGGAGGCCCTTTTGGAGCCGTTATAGTAAAAGACGGCGAGGTCATAAGCGCTGCATGCAACGAGGTTACAAGTTCCAACGACCCTACTGCCCATGCTGAAATCCTTGCAATACGCAGGGCAAGTGAAAAACTTGGAACATACGATCTGTCGGGATGTGTCATTTATGCTACCGGAGAGCCGTGCCCAATGTGCCTTTCAGCAATAATATGGGCCAACATAAAGCAGATTTTTCATGCTTTGAATGCTGAGGATGCCGAAAAAATAGGTTTTAGAGATGAAAAAATATACCGTCACCTGCGTGGTGAAGAAAAAATTGTCGGGATTGAGAGGATTGAAAGCAAAGGAGCCGGTGAATTGTATGAAGAATACATTAGGCTCGGGAAAAAAATATATTGATATGCTTATCTATTTCAGCGTAATATATTTAAAATTCTGCAGGGTTTAAAGGATATCCAAGAGGAGGAATCAGAATGGTTTCTTTGCAAGAAATGGAAATCATGCTGAAAGACATTGCGGCTGAATTTCCGGACCGGCTTTTCGAGGAACTCAATGGAGGAATTTTGCTTTTGCCGGATACGAAAATGAATCCGGCAGGGATTGACAACGACCTTTTCATATTGGGGGAATACCATAGAGGAGGCAATATGGGGAGGTACATATCGATTTATTACGGTTCCTTCATGAAAGTCTACGGCAGGCTCGGCAGGGAAGCTCTTTTGGAAAAGCTTGTCCATACATTGAAGCATGAATTTACTCATCATCTTGAATCGCTCGCAGGAGAAAGGGATCTTGAAATCGAGGACGCAAGGTATTTGAATAA
>PKTO01000297.1 GCA_002869095.1 Clostridiales bacterium | reverse complement strand
ACCGTGGACGCCCGGGTATCTGGATGTTATCTGGACAGCCCTCACAACTTCGCTTCTCTTTAGGGGCCTCATGCTTACGACCACGGGACCTTGGAATATTCCCGCCTTTTCGCATTCTATGTTTGTCTTGTACATGGGCACATTGCATCCGCATTCTATGTGCCTGACCCCAATTCCGGCCTCTATGAGCGCCGATTCGAATGTGAAGCTGCAGCCTAGAAGAAACGCCACAAAATCGTCTCTCCAGTACTCTTCCAGATCGGTGACCTCGTCAGTCATCACACCTTCTTTGTATATTCTGTACTTTGGCAAATCATGCACTATATCGCTTCCCGGGGCAGCCTTCCTGAAAACCCTTTCCCCTGCCTCAGTTACATCGAGTATGGGACACGGCTTCGGATTCCTGAATGCGAAAAGCAAAAAGTCATATGCCAGTTCTTTTGGCAACACCACAAGATTGCCCTGCGCATAACCCCTTGCTATTCCGGCTGTAGGAAAAAGATAGCCGTTCTCTTTTATTATTTCTCTGATTTCTCTTGGATGAGCCGTTTCAAAATTCATATAACCACTCCTTTTTACTTTTTCAAAAAATAAAGACCCGGTGCACTTTTTAGAGCCATCCGGGTCTTATCCGCTTTGGTAAGCCGACTTTCAATCGGAATACCGGCCAATAAAACGTTATTTGATTGTATTTATTATATCATCTTCTATCATTTTTTTCCAGTCTTGAATGCCATTATGTATTTGTTACTGGCTTCTTTAAGAGCGGCAACAACCGCCTTTTGAGCCATTCCAAGAAACCTCTCGTTTATTTCATCCACCATCTCGTCAATCTCCTCAACCACATTGTAGCCGACCATTATGGACCTTAGGAAATGGCAAGTGACCTCTTTTACGGTGTTGCATGTCATTTCAACGATTTCATCGGTCTCCCTGTCCACTACTATTCCAACGAAAAGGCAGTCGTATGTGCTTGTTATTGGATCATTGCTCGAAGGCTTTGAAACCCCCGTTACGTATACCATGTCCCTGCTGAATATCATAAAATTACCTCCATTGTTTCTTGAAGAGTTGCCGCTTTAGAATGCGTTTAGAACGTCCGCAGCTTCCTCTATGTCCCTCTCCCTTATGTCGTGGATGTCGTCCTTTACCTTTGCCACCATTTTTAAGGCCGCGCGCTCGTAGAACTTCATATTTCTCCAGACTATCTCCTGGCCGAAATATCTTACAAACAACGCTTTGTCAACAACCTCATCCGAAATGTTTTCCCTCAGGTAAGTCTCCGCCTTCTCTTCAAACCCGCAGCAGACAAAGAAAGCATACTCCTTTTCCTTGAGCTTGTGCTCGTTTATCTCAATGAAGTCCACAAATTCCTTGTGCAGCTTTCCTGCATATACGGAAGTCCCAAGCACGACTCTTTCGTATCCGTCCAAAGATTCCGGAATATTCTTTTTCAGATTGAAGCAGTCGACATTACCGCTCAATTTTTCCGAAAGCTTTTTAGCGGCCCTCTCAGTCGCTCCATGCTTCGATGCGTAAACAATAAGAGTGTTCATTTTTTTACCTCCTTAAATTCTCAGCTTCTCCGGAAGCGGGAGACTCTTCAATTCTCCCCGAATTTTCCGTTTTCAGTTTGACTGCAAAGACCGAGGCCCCGCACATCACCAGCAAAATCCCGAAAATCTTTATCACACCCATCGTCTCCCCGAAAACCGCAAAAGAAAGAAATGCTGCGAATACAACCTCCATGGAGGCAAGAATGCCGGCCTTGGAGGATTCTATTCCATATGTATATGCCTTTATGTATATGCTGTAGCCTATAACCGTTGGTATAAGCCAATGCATCAACGCAGTTCCGACCATACCGGCGGACCATTCCATGGCAAGTATACCGCCGATTTGAGAAAATGGCAGGAAAAATATCCATCCGAAAACCATAGCATAAAATATTATTGTGAATTCATTGTAGTCGTCGGACAAATATTTGCACAGGATTGTAAAAATCGCATAGGTTACGCCTGCTCCCAATCCGTTCAATATTCCGGGCAAGTTCAACACAAGGTTGCCCAAATCCCCTCCGGTGCTTACAAGTAGACATCCCCCGAAACTTAAAATCAAGGCGATTCCCTTCCCCGAATCAAAAATCTCTCCAAAAATGAAATATGCCATTACGGCTATGAATGCGGGCGAAGTGTAGAGGAATACTGTAATTGTAGAGACCGAGGTCAACCTGAGAGTCTCAAAGTAAAACCAGTTCAACGTCGCCTGGCCAAGAAGGCCGAAAAGCATAGTCAACAAAATCCCTTTCCTGTCTATCTTGAAATTGGAAGGCTTGAAGAATACAAAAATCAGAAAGAGAATCGATGAAGACCCAAACATTCTCAAGAACGCCACTTGGCCCGAAGAAAGTCCCGCATCGAGAAGAATTCCCCCGAATATTCCTGTGGTAGCCCAAAGAAAAGCCGAAAAAAGCACAAGGGAATACCCTTTAATTTTTCCTTCCATCGCCTCTGCTCCCTTATTTTTTTATCCTGACAATTCAAACAGCCATTGCATTCGAATACAAAAACCGATTCGTTTCTCGCATTTTATGTATAAATCGCATATATGTTAATAATACCACTATCGCGCCCAAATATACATGTTTTAACAAGAAGCAAAAAAAGCCCCAGGAAGTTTTTCCCGAGGCTTTTGGAAATTCAATCATTTGATTATTTTAAAATACAGCCTGTAGAGCATAACTGCCGACTGAGCCCTGTTCGCGCACTCTGTCGGAGCAAACCTCCCGTCGATGCCGTCTATGAGTCCGTGGTGCACGGCGGTGACCGCCCCGCCTTCGGCCCATCCGGCTATGCTTGCCGAATCCGAGAATACATCTTCAAGATCACTTGTCCCGTCTGCATATCCGTAACTCTCAAGCACGTTCGAAAGTACGACAGCCTGCTCCTGGCGGGTTATCTTGCCGTCGGGGTCGAACATTCCACCGCCCTTTCCGTTCATCAGTCCCGCCTCGCTTGCTGCGGCAACAGAACCTGAAAACCAGTCCGCATCGGACACATCTGCAAATTCCGCCGTGTAGTCATTTGAAGCCGAAAGACTCAGCATCCTTGTGACTATCGCTGCGAATTCCGCTCTTGTTATATCGTTTGAGGGATCGAATCGGCCCGGGCCCCTTCCATTTACGAAGCCCTTTCCTGCCATTGCCGACACTTGGTCCTCCGCCCATTCCGCAAGTTCCATGTCGTCGAACGAGACACTGGACTCATCGATAAAATATTTGCTGAAGTGGCCGGTCTT
>PKTO01000141.1 GCA_002869095.1 Clostridiales bacterium | reverse complement strand
GTGTATTTCTGTACAAAGGGCCGTATTCCACATCCTCAAAAGGAATCGTATCTTCAACCATCCCTTCAAGTTCCTCCTTGCCGCCCTTGCAATACCATTCTTTCAGTTTTTCCAATTTGCCTTCATTGATCAAACTGAAAATGTCTGACGGTAAATTTTTCCCGGTTTTTTCATTCAATGTGTCCAGCAGCACAATCCCTTTTTCCAATACTATTCCGCCGATTTCTTTTCCGTTTATTCTAAGTGTCGCCAGTCTCATTTCTGCCTCCTTTTATAATCTTTTTTAAATACGCAAATACTCAGACTCAATTGGTTGTATTCTAGTATTTTGCATTCCATTCCAATTCACTATCAACATTATCCTTTTCTTGAAAACATTTTGCAACAAGTTTCAACCATAAATAAATTGCGGCCTTTGCCTCCGACCCAAATAAAAAATCAAAAAACCCACAAAATTTCTTTCATTCCTTCCCGCGACAAGCTTTATGAATTATAATTAAGCTATAATGAAATTAATTCAATATATCAAGGAGGCGCGGCAATGGACCAAAATATGGATTGGCTATATGAAAAAAGAATAATGAGAACAATCGAAAACCTCGAGAAGAACAACATGGAAGGTTATTTTGTTGAAGATGAAAAAGAATTGCTTGAAAAATTTGGTGAAATGATGACTCCCGGGTCAGTGGTCTCAGTTGGGGGATCGATGACGCTGTTTGAAACAGGTGTGATCGACTTCTTGAGAAGCGGTAAATTCGAATTTCTAGACCGTTATGAGGATGGGCTTACCCCCGACGGCATCACGCAGCTTTTCAGAGACTCTTTTTCAGCAAACTACTACCTGACAAGCACAAACGCAGTAACGGAAAGCGGAACTCTTTTCAATGTCGACGGCAGGGGAAACAGGACGGCTGCAATGATTTTCGGCCCCGACCAAGTGCTTGTTGTTGTGGGAAGAAACAAGCTCGTCGCGACCGAAGAGGAAGCTGTTGAGAGATATCGCGAAACAGCAGGGCCTGCAAATGCAAAACGCTTGGGCAGAAAAACGCCATGCACCGAAATGGGCTACTGCATGGATTGCGAAAGTCCGGAACGCATATGCAATGCTTTTGTTTCCATTAAGAGACAAGGTGCTAAGGGCCGCATAAAGGTATTCATAGTCAACAAGGATTTGGGATACTAAGGCTGAAATTTGCAAACATTCACTTCCGCAAATTCAGTTTATTAAGAAGGAAGCCATTCTTTATGATAAAAACGGGACCGGTTTATTTTTCGGTCCCGGCTTTAAACCCATCTTTGGTAATTTAATCTATTTAAGTAAAATTGTATGGTTGTGAAATTCATGTTTTTATCAATTTTCCAATCGGAGGATACTATGAAAATGTATGAAAACCAAGCTAATTTGCCAAGACTGCCGCTTCCAGCCCTCGAAGACACATGCCGTAAGCTTCTCGAATGGAGCCAGCCACTTTTGTCTTCGGAAGACTATGATTCGTCTAAAAAAGCGGTCGATTATTTTATTTCAAACGAGGGTGAAGGTCCTTTTCTGCAAAAGAAACTTACCGGATTGCGAAACCGCAAAGACACATTGAATTGGTTGGAGCCCTTCTGGTACGGCACATATCTTGGAAACAGACTGCCTCTGCCTGTAAACAGCAATGTCGCATTTGTTCTCGAAAAAAATATTGAATCGAAAAATATGCCTCAGGCGGAGTTTGCCGCAAGCCTGCTTGTATCTCTGTTCGAATACCGCAATTTGCTCTACAGCGGCAATATGGACATCGATTTCCAAGGCAGGAAAGCGCTTTGCATGAGCCAGTACAAAACTCTTCTCGGAACGGCAAGAATACCCGGTAAAGAGCTGGACATTCTTAAAACGGACAATCCCTCAAACCATGTTGCAGTAATTGCAAACGGGCGATATTATAAGATCCACGCACCTTTTAAAGCTGACGTAGCAAAAAACTATACGCATTTCTACAACTCAATCAAAATGATATTGAAAGAATCCGAAGCGGAAGACAATTTTCCCGTCGGTTGCCTCACATCAACGGACAGGACTTCCTGGGCAAAAAACCGAAACAGGATAATTGAACTTGAACCCTCCAATGCCGATTCTCTAAATCAAATGGAAGGCGCCTTGGCGGTTTTGGCTCTCGACGGCAATGAATATGAATCGGATTCCGAAATGTTCAAAAATATGCTGTGCGGAAACTCCCGCAACAGGTGGTATGACAAGTCCATACAGTTGATCCTGAGCAGTGACGGACATTTTGCAATCAATTATGAGCATTCAGGTGTCGACGGCACAACCTTGGGAAATCTTGTTCGCTTCATTTACAAAAACACAAAGCCGCATGAAGAAATAAAGGAAGTAAATGCTGCTCATGAAGTCGAGGAAATCTGCTTCACCCTTGACGGGCATATCAAAAATGAAATCGAGAAAGCCGAGGCCGGAAGCGAAAAAGCTTTCAAGGGATTGTCAATTGAAGTACTCCTGTTTGACAAGTTCGGCAAAACAAGGATTAAAGAATCCAAAACGAGTCCCGACAGCTTTATACAAATAGCTTTTCAGCTTGCGCAAATGAAAACATTCGGCAAAGTCAGAAACACATATGAAGCTGTCATGACAAAGCAATTTCTTCACGGAAGGACCGAGGCCATGCGGCCTGTGACACCCGAATCGATTGCCTTTGTCCTTGAGCCCACAAGCGGCAATTTCAGGAAAGCGATGGCAAAACATATAGAGCGCATAAGCGAATGCAAAAACGGATACGGCATCGACAGGCATCTGTTCGGACTTAGGAAAATGCACGAAGAAAACTTCCCCGGTGATTATTTGCCTGAAATATTCCATTCTCCAAGCTACAGGGAAATTTGCCGCAACTTCTTTTCAACAAGCACAAGCAATCCAAAGGGGCTTCTCCATGCAGGATACGGTCCTGTTATTTATGACGGATACGGGCTCAGATACCTGATTTATGGGAACGAACTTCATTTTGTGCTTTCAAGCAAGGTCCACAATTCCGAAAACCTTTTGAAGCTTAAAAGCAATCTGGAAGAATCGCTGGTCGAAATTGCGTCCATCCTTGAATCGGAATAAAAGCCAAAATGCAGAAATCGAGCAATAGGTCGATTATAATATTCCCCTATTGCTCGATTTGATTTTACTCATTCTTTATATGTCGATACAACATGCTTTGTCTTTTGTTTTTGTCTTTCCTGAAATCTGATATCTGTCATCTGCTCTTAACGCTCTTCCTGCCCACTGCTCACTGCCTGCTGCCCGCTGTTTTTCCT
>PKTO01000285.1 GCA_002869095.1 Clostridiales bacterium | reverse complement strand
CCGTGCGAAAGGTATCTGAACCGCGTAGACTTCCCTTATGCCGGATTCTCCACCGAACAGGTTTTCCGCAATCTTCTCGATTGCCTTGGGCGATGTCCTCTCGCTGCAGCCAATCAGCACTACGCTGTCGCTTATGACGAAAATGTCCCCGCCCTCTATGCTGTTTTTGCAGCTGTAGTCGTACCAGAGGGGGCTTTCGTTTTTTCTGAACAGAGGATGTTCGCTGTAAAGGTACTTGAGCATCATGGTTTCGCGGTTTCTGGCTCTTGTGTTCATGGAATTTACGCTTAGCCCGTTTCCTATTACGGCGCCGGGATCCCTCGTGAAATAAAGATTGGGAATCGGGTCCATGTAGAATGGATAGTCTTCCTCTATGTAGTCGGCCAGTGTCTTTGCTTTTCCCGGATCGGGAAAATCGTCCTTGTGTATGCCCGCTATCAGGGCCTCGGAAAGCTCTGCTGAATTCTTTTTCATTAGAAATCCCGAGATTTCGTCTTTCAGCCTGATGCTTGAAATGTCGCTCAGCCTGAGGGCCTCAGCAACCAGGCTCTCCTTCACCTCTTTGCTCTCAAGCATCTCCTCCAGGAGCTCTTCGTAGTAATATACCCTGCAGCCCCTTTCGCGCAGTACTTCCGCAAATGCGTCGTGCTCCCTTTGCATCTGCTTGAGCCATGGAATGTCGTCAAATAGGAGTTCGTCCAGAGATTGGGGCGTGAGCCTCTCAAGCTCCTTGCCGGGACGGTGCAGAAGTACCGCCTTGAGTTTGCCTATTTCCGATTTGACATTGAGAAAAGCTTTCGAATTATTCATTGGCGCCTCCACGTTGCCTTTGATTTGAACTGCTTCCGATTCGAAGAATTCCATGCTGTGCTTCTTATCAGTATAACACTATCGGCATGGTTTTTGAATCGGCTTTTGCCATCATTTGTCATTAGGCCTTCCGTATTTTAATACCCAATGGAGGGTCTGCGAATGCATTTATTTTTGCAAAACTATGGCCCGCAGTTTCCTGCAGGCCTTTTGTTTATGATGCGAAAAATATATTGCGTTCGTTTCTGAGAAGTTTGATCTCCACTGTTTCGGTAAGAACATCCGAATAACTGTATGAAACCGTTCTTTCCGAATCGAGACCATTGTTGATTCTTACGATGAAGATGTTAGAATATACTTCCTCAAGCACGCCTTCCTTAACAAGCACTTTCTTTCTACCCTTGTTTGTCTTTAAAACTACCTTTTCCCCAATACAATCCTGTACGTTTCTCTTGATGATAGATAGAGTTTCTTTTGTCGCCAAAGGGACATCACCTTCCTCTGTTTGTATACAGTATTATTGTAACATCATTGTCCCCCCGCGTCAAGCGAAATAAAATATTTTACTATATGGAAACCGCAATGTCAAAAGTTTTCGGGAATTTTTGTTAAAAAATATTTTTCTTGACCCATTTTGCGCCAAATGGCCTCTTTTGCATTCCGTTTCTGCATGCGCCCATTGAAATATCTAATCGAATCGGGCTGCCTCAAGCCTTCTTTTCCTAAGGCTTTCAGGCTCTTTCGGGACGTGGGCTTGCGATTGAAACAAGCGAAGCTCCCGCTCCTACAAATAGAATTTCTTCAGGCTTTCTATTCCCTCTCTCAAGTATTCCTTGCCCCCGTATTCGCACGAGGCCTCCATGTTGGCCGGCTTTTTTGCGCTTGAAATGACTTTCATGGCCTCGTCGGAATCGAACGCCCATCCGTCCTTGCGCCTTTGCCCGGTCCGCATGGGTATGTGCCTGTATTTGACGTAAAAGCTGTTTGAGCAGTAAGCCTCCCTACCCTTGGTGGTCCAAAGGTGGAACGCGTCGGCCGCCCCCGACAAAAGCCTGAGGTTTTCCATGAAGTCGAACTTTCTCACCACAGAAGCAAAATACAGGTGGCCTGTGTCGAGCAGTATGCCCAAGCTCGTGTATTTTCCTATTTCCCTTTTCCAGTCCTCTATTGCGTAGAAGGACTCGTTCGAGCCGAAGTATTCCAGGAGCAAAACGGCGCCCCATTCCTTGGCCATGGAGTCGAGCCTGACCAGCGCGTCTTTCAGAATGTTGCCAAAGGTTCCTGCCTTGTAGTCCGCGCTTTGGTACCTTCCCGGGAAATGGATGACGAAATACTCGCATTTGCACGGATTGAGCCTTTCCAGGTTGTGCCTGAGAAGCCTGAATGAAAGGTCCCTCATTCCCGGATCCGGATCGAGATAAAACGCATCGAGAAAATAATGCCCGAACCACTCGGGAAGAAAAATGGGCAGGTGTATGCTGTATGCCACAGAAGCCTCTTCGGCAAGTTTCATGTCCATCATTATTTTCTCCGCCTTGCTTTCCCAGGATTCCATCCCCCCCAGGCAAAATTCCACCCGGTTCAGGTCGAGCTCCCTGGCTTCGCCGAGTCCTATGAAGACTGCATTTGTTCCAAAATTGTTTTTCATTGCGCTTTTCCTCTTCCTTTGTTTCAATTGGGCAATCGTAATTGTTCATCATGCCTTTGCTATGCCTGCCAAGCCGTCAAAGGCTTGCAACAGCCGGCGAAACGGGGCTTTAAAGGCAAAAATGGAGACTAAAAGGTCTGTACCTTTTTAGTTTGCATCGTCGAGAAGGTAGGCTTTGCCTTCCTTTATGCCCAGGAATGTGAAATTTTCTTCCATTTCGAGGGCCTTCTCTTGTCCTGTGCCCAGGTCCTGTATCACCAAAACATTGTTGCCCTCTGTCTTTTGAGGATATACCAGCTTGTTTTCCCAGCTCCATATCAAAGAGGAGGGTGCGTCGTAAGCCATGCTTGCCCCCGGGCAGCCGATTTTAGAGTATCCCTCTATGGGGTCGTAGGCCTTCATCTGGTTGCCGTATATTCCAAGAAGCATTATTTGGGAGTCTCCATACCAGCTTATCTGCTTTTCTTCTTCGCCGTCCCTGGCATATGTCCCCTCTCCTGTCTTTTCGAGCTTTATCGCCGTAAGCATTTCTATGCTTTGGATGAAGCGAGGCTCCCTCGCTTTTTTTACGAGCGCCACAGCCATGCCCGTTTCGGTGTTTATTCCGTATATGTCGGACACGTTGCCCATTTCAGTATACCCTTCAGAGAATATGACCTTGTCGCTTACCCAGTCGAAGTGAAGGTCCATTGGAAGGGTTCCGTCTCCCGCAGAGTATATGTGGAAGGGCATTTCGTAGAGCGAGAGCATGGTTCCGCTCTCCATGTCTATCAGCATCAGGCTTGCGGCAGTCTTGCCTATCTCGTTCTGGCTCATGAAGGCCGCCGCGGTTTCGCCTCCGGGCGAAAGGCGTATTCCCCTGAATGCCCATCCCT
>PKTO01000027.1 GCA_002869095.1 Clostridiales bacterium | reverse complement strand
CAAAACGGTAAGCGAGGTGGGAAAGCTGCCTGGTTAGCTCCCTCAGGCTTTGACTCAGGTTCTCGGGAACCGTTTCCGCGTAGGTTTCACGACCGAGCGCGTCGGAGCCCGCCTTCATCTTTCCCAGTGATTCGTGAAGCTTGTATATGTATACCGGGTTGTCCTTCTCGAATGCAAGTATCTGCAGATTGCTTCCATACACGTCCAATGCGTCCACATATCCCCATAGTATGTTCAAAAGGCCCACTTTCTCCATTTCACCTATGCCTTTTCTTTCATTCTGCATGTATGATCCGTATGCAGCCATGCACAGAAGCGCCGTTATCATGCATGCCGCAACAATGCCCTTAGCCCTTTTGCTTGCCATCACAATTCAATCCCCCTTGCCGCATATTCTCCGCGCTCGAACCAGCTTCTGCAAAATTCCCTTTCGAAACGCAGGGTGTCTCCTATGTCAAAGTCCCTACGCGGGCATATGACGGAGAGTCTTTTTCCATACGTCTTTTCTATTTCATGCGGTACAGCAAAATCCATTTTGAAGACAATAAGGAACAATCTGTCAACCGGATTTTCAAGAAACGGTTCCATGAAGCAGTTGTTCATTATTCCCCCGTCAAGCCTGAAGCCTTCGTAGATTCCTTTTTCAACATCCCTCTTGAACAATTCAAAGACTTTTTCGGAGTTGAATTTGCCGACTATCCTTTCTTTCGATTCTTTTCCTGCTCCGTGCCTGGGCAGCAGCGAGCTGTACTTTATATTCCTCAGCCTGCTTTCCTTGTCCAGAGATGCTATTTCGCTTCTCTGCTCGAAAATCTTGCTGTCCTTTACCAATACATGATTCACGTGCGCCTTCTTTATTTCACCGCCCTTGTCGGGAAGCCCTCTAAGTATTTTGATTATGGGCTCGTTGTCGATCACCCTGCCTATGTTGGCGTAGTCGTGGTCGAACTTGGGGACTTCGACATTGGTCCAGACTTCACGCAATTTCTCAACGTTTCCCGTAAGCATGAAGTAAAGGTTTACGGCTCCTATGGAAGTTCCGGACGCCATTTGAAATTTTACGCCCCTTTTATGCAAGCCATAAAGTGCACCCGCCTGGAAAGCCCCTTTGGCTCCTCCCCCTTGAAGAAAAACCCCTGTCATTGCTTCACCCTTTTCCATGATTTCTATTGTTGTCTTTTCTCTCCTTCTAATGTACCATAATTGCCATCACCGTTGAAGATAAAAAGGTTCCGGCTTAAAGCCGAAACCCCTTTTTAGTCCGTTTTTTCTTTTGCCCGTATCTTTTGCTTTCAGCCTTTTCTGCAAGCTACCAGCTGTCTTTTTCACTTTCCTCTGTACTTTCAGCAGCAATTCTGACTCTTCTCCGCGACCTGCTCATGCATTTCGAAAAGATTTGTACTTCGTCAAAACCTGAAATTCACAAACTCGCTTTGCTTCAAACAAAGTGAATTTCTTTACGGTTTTATCTTGTCCAAAACTTCGAAATGCTATGGATCGGTCGATGTCGTCAATCAGAATCACATGCCGAAACTTGACCCTGCCAACTGCTCGCCGCACTTTTCCCCATGTATTGAAACATTTTTGTTACCTATGTTCTGACTACTCAAGCCTTTTCTGCACACTGCACACTGCACACTGCACGCTATCATTTCAGCCTGTGAACGAAGAGTCCGCTCCTGAGCTTTGGCTCGAACCATGTGGATTTTGGAGGCATTACCATTCCTGCGTCCGCAATTGAAAGCAAGTCGTCCATTGTGGTCGGGTACATGGAAAACGCGACAGCCATGTCTGTCTCCACACGGCGCTCAAGCTCTTTAAGGCCCCTTATTCCCCCTACGAATCCTATCCTCTGGTCTGTTCTGGGATTCCCTATTCCCAAAACCGGTTCAAGAAGGTTTTTCTGGAGGATGGAAACGTCCAATCGGTCAACGGGGTCAGTATCGTCCCAGGTTCCCGGCTTGGCGCTCAATTTGTACCAGGCGCCGCCCAGGAACATTCCGAATGTCCTCTTTTCCATTGGCTTGTATGGCTCCTGTCCGCCATGCTTCTCGATTTCGAATTTTTCTCCCGCCTTTTCCATGAATTCGCCTGTTTCCAAACCGTTCAGGTCTTTCACCACGCGGTTGTAGTCCATTATGAAGAGGTCCTCGTCCGGGAAGATCACCGAAAGGAAAAAGTTGAATTCCTCCTCTCCCGTGTAGTCCGGATTCGCCTCTCTGCGCTTCATCCCCACCTTGGCGCTTGAAGCGGTACGGTGGTGGCCATCCGCTATATAGAGGTATTCGACGCCTTTGAAAATTTCTGTTATTCGGGATATTATATCTTCGCTGTCGATGACCCAGACAATGTGCGTGATGTCGTCTTCGCTGGTGAAATTGTACTCGGGCATGTGGAATTTTATCCAGTCGTTTATTATTCTGTTCAAGCCGTCGTTTTTTCTGTAGCTGAGGAAAATGGGCGCTGTGTTGGCGTCCGTCCTGTCGAAATTGTTTATTCTGTCCAATTCCTTTTCAGGCCTTGTGAATTCATGCCGCTTGATTATTCCGCTCTCGTATTCGTCGATTGATGTGCATCCCACGATTCCCGTCTGCACTCTTCCGTTCATGATTTGCCTGTATATGTAAAGACGCGGCTCCTGGTCCTGAACTATTGTCTTTTCATCTATGAACCTGTCAAGGTTCTCTCTCGCCTTGTC
The DNA here is from genome assembly GCA_002869095.1 of Clostridiales bacterium. Classification (GTDB taxonomy): domain Bacteria; phylum Bacillota; class Clostridia; order Peptostreptococcales; family BM714; genus BM714. Next base: position 637 of record PKTO01000027.1, on the reverse strand, counting down.
ATAAACGCTGTCATGATGTATGTCTACGGAATCCTCCATGTCTATCTCTGAACGAACGATGTGAAGGAATGACTTGGGGTTTCCTTCCGCCATTTTTTTTGCTTCTTCCCTGTTCATGACATCGTAAGGCAAGGAAGCGACTTCGCTTGCCAGTTCCTTCCTTGGCCTTATTCCCATGAATGGTCTTACTGTTGCCATAGCTACCTCCTTAAGTTGAAAAACTTGTCGAGTTCCAAAACCACTTCTTCCCCGACCCGCCTCTGTGCCTCCCATGTGTAGGCTCCTATGTGCGGAGTGCACGATACTTTGGGATGGCTGGCCAGTTCCATGTTGTAGTCCGGTTCGTTTTCATAGACATCAAGCGCTGCTCCTGAAATCTTTCCTGTGTTCAGCGCGTCAAGAAGCGCTCTTTCGTCCACAACCCCTCCGCGGGATGTGTTGACCAGAAATGCCCCTTGCTTGATTTTTTCGAATTCGGCGCCTGCAATCAATGGTCCGCTTTTCTTGTCGAAAGGTATGTGTATGGAAATGAAATCGCTCTGCCTGAGCAAGTCGTCCATTTCGCGGTACACGCATCCCTTGGCATCTTCAAGCGGCCCTCTTCTGTTTGTATACACCACTTTCATTCCAATGGCTT
>PKTO01000107.1 GCA_002869095.1 Clostridiales bacterium | reverse complement strand
GTCCAAATAATAGTCGGACACATAGTTTTCTATCGTCCCTATGTGAATGGGATTGCCTTTTCGGTCGAGTATGCAATGGCCTTCGCAGAAGGACTCGTGAGGGCATACCAGTCCGCATATGACGGAAAGGGGATTGTTTTCAAAGAGCATCTCGCCCGCTTCGTTGATTTTGTTTTCCTGGACAAGACGAATCATCTCGCGTATAGGGGTTCCTACAGGGCATCCGTCCTGGCAGAAGGGTTTCTTGCACTGGAGGCATCTGGATGACTCCTCGCATATGTGTTTTATCACGTAAGCACTTCCTTTCGTTTAATATACAGTTGGAAAGTATAACACATGTCTTCAGAAAAGCAAGAATCGCAAAAATTTAACGATTGCATTGAAGGAAAGGCGGAGTTTTAATTGAATAAAGTATAGATACCCCTTTTGCACAAGGCTCGAACACATTGGATGAATAATTGAAAAAGGCGGGGGTATCGAATATAGACCAGGCAAAAATCCAACTAATAAAAATTTATAGGGAGTGATTGGAATGATAGGTTTTTTAGCGGTTTTGGCGATAGTTTTGTTGGGAGGAGTTCTCCTTTACAATAATCTGGTATCCCTGAGAAACAGGGTGAGGGAAGCATTCAGCACCATGGATGCATACCTGATCAAGAGATACGATCTTATACCCAATCTTGTGGAAACGGTCAAAGGATATGCAAGCCATGAAAGGGAGACTCTCGAAGGTGTTATAGAAGCCAGGAGCAGGGCAATGTCGGCCTCTACGGTCGAAGAAAAAAGCCAGGCGGAGAACATGATAAGCGGCGCTCTCAAGAATTTGTTTGCGCTTTCCGAAGCTTATCCCGACCTCAAGGCCAACCAGAACTTTCTTGCGCTTCAGGGCGATTTGACCAAGGTCGAGGAAGACATACTGAATTCAAGAAAATACTACAATGCTGTCGTAAGGACATACAACACTTCCATCCAGAAGTTTCCGGCGGTTCTTGTGGCATCGATGATGGGTTTTCATGATGAAGCCATGTTTGCGGCAGCCGAGGAGGAACGCGAAAATGTCAAGGTGCAGTTTTAGACTTGGAAAATGGATTCTCGCTTTTTTCATAATTTTTATCGCCCTCATTCCGCTTAAGAGCCATGCCGCCGAGGCGTTTGAAATAAGGGACTACGATGTCAAGGTTTCCGTAGGCGAAGACAATGCCTATGAAGTAGTCGAAATGATAAATGTGGAGTTTTCAGAACCCAGGCATGGGATTTACAGGACAATCCCGCTTTCATACGACGGTCGCAGGGCGAAAATCACGCAAATAGGGGTTGCGGGCTGGGACATGAAGACATCGACAGACTCCCGAAATCTTGTAATAAGAATCGGAAGCGAGGACGAATATGTAAGCGGAAGCCAGACCTACGCAATTTCCTATCGCTACGCGCTTCCTCCCGACAGGAGCGAGGAATACGACGAATTCTACTTCAACCTGATCGGCAACGAATGGCCGGTCTCAATAGACAGGGTCAGCTTTTCCGTTGATATGCCCAAGCCGTTTGATACCGGCAAAGTATCTGTGTATTCCGGCGCATACGGGAGCGAAAGCGCTGACGGGGTCGATTTCGATGCGGCTACTGATGGTGTGAGCGGAAAGACACTTGAGAGGCTTTCCCCCGGGGAAAGCGTCACAATACGCATTGAGCTCGAGCAAGGATACTTCAAAGAGAGCCTCATATCCAAATTGACTGATTTTTTCTTCGAATACGCATATGTTGTGTTGGGCGCGCTGCTTCTTGCAGGGGGATTCCTGACATGGAGAAAATATGGGCGGGACGAGAGGCTTTTCGTTGCTCCCGAATTCTATCCGCCTGAAAACATGACTCCGGCGGAGGTTGGATACATCATAGATTCCACCATGGACAACAAGGATGTCACGGCGCTTCTGATCTATTGGGCCTCCAAGGGCTATATTGCGATAGAGGAAATCGATAAAAGGAATGTGCGTTTCCATAGGCTGAAGGAAGCCGACGACAGCTTCAAGCCGTTCGAAAAAATAATGTTCACAAGCCTTTTCGATGAACATGGAACTGACGGGAAGGTCGAGACGGAGGATTTGAAATATCAGTTTGCGGACACCATAAGAGCGGTAAAGAGCGAGATTTCAGACGGATTGACCAAATATGCGGAAAAACCCTTGTACACCAGAAAAAGCAAGAATCTGGGGAGGCTTTTCAAGGCGCTTGCATTCTTGCCTTTGTACCTTGTGGTTGCCAGATACCTTAATTCCGTTTTCGGAATTAATCCGACCATACTCGTTTCGTCGCTTGTTCCTGCGATGGCGCTTTTCATACCGATCGCGCTTTTCATAGAGGGATTCAAAAGACGATATGTCATAAGCAAGGGGTCAATCCTTGTCCGAATATTATTTTTGCTTGCTATTGTTGTGCTTGGCCTGATTGTAGGCTTCGCGCTCTACACAATCGTAAAGGCTTACGGAGTGAATTCGACCATGGTTCCATTTATTATAGGAGCAGCCTCGTCGATAGGAATTTACGCTTTGGGAGCAGCCATGAGGCAGAAAACGGAATACGGCAAAAAGGTCATGGAAAAGATACTGGGCCTGAAGCAGTTCATTGAAACTGCTGAAAAGCCCAAGCTTGAAATGCTCTTTGACGAGAACCCGTCGTATTTCTACGATGTATTGTCATATGCGGTTGTATTGGGAGTCACAAAAAAATGGGCCAAGAAGTTCGACGACATGCTGACTGAGCCCCCTTCCTGGTATTATGGTTATTCGGGGGGAAGCTTCAGGACAATGGTGTTTATAGGCGCCATGAACAGGAATCTCAATACGGCTTCCGCAAGCATGATTTCAACAAAATCTTCGGGAAGCGGCTTTTCAGGAGGCGGGGGATTCTCGGGCGGAGGAGCCGGCGGAGGCGGTGGCGGAAGCTGGTAGAAAAGAAATCTTTGGGGTATAAGTAGTAAAGAGAATGGAAAGGGGTGGATTTTATGAATAAGATACTTATTCCGATTGACCAATCCGAGCATTCCATGAAGTCCTTCGAGTATGCGGACCAGTTTTATGAAAAATACCAACCGGAGATAACAGTTCTCAATGTGCAAAAAAAAGTCTACGACGGAGATAAGCCTGCAGATGAAATCCTCAAGCGAGCAGAGGAGTATTTCAAAAGAAGAGAAATCCCTGTGGTATTGAGAACCGAAAAATCAAACGACATAGCAGAAAAAATACTCGAAATTTCGGAAAAAGATGGTTTCGATCTGATAATCATGACTTCCCATGGAATGAATGCGGGGAAACGGCTCAGGCTGGGAAGCGTAACCAACAAAGTCGTGTATCAT
>PKTO01000052.1 GCA_002869095.1 Clostridiales bacterium | reverse complement strand
AAATGAACGACATTCTCCTCTTTAGCAATGGGCGAAGGGCATGACGGTCTGCAAAAAATCCCCGTTGTTTTGACCCCAAAAAAGAATTTTCCGTCAAAATTTTTATCTTTTGTCATTCTGGCCAATTTACATGTTTTCTTGTCCACAGAACCCTCTCCATTCAATTCTTGCCCTGAAACAGTTGCTCCAATTGCCTTTTCTTTGATTCTATTATATACAAGCAAGCCGATTCATGATAGCGGTTTTCGGTTGTAGCACTTTAGTTTTTCAAAAGAATGGCTAAATTAAGCGAAGGCCGATTGCTGCATTTTGCAGCAATCGGCTCTTGTGCAATTCATTTATGAATTTTCGGTTTCAATTCAAACATGCATACGCCCTTGTTTATTTAACCGGTCTCAATTTCGCGGTAAAGTGCCTAAGCACCTTGGGCTCGTACTCGAATTCGAAGCCAACGAGTTTTTCCGCATTCTTTGCAACATTTATCACGGCGTCCGCAATGACCTCCATGTGCCTGTTTGTATAAACCCTTCTGGGGATTGTCAGTCTCATGAATTCGAGGGGAGACTCCAGGTCCTCTCCCGTTTCAGGATCCCTTCCGAGCAGGAATGAACCTATCTCTACAGGGCGTATTCCTCCCTCGATGTAAACTGCGTTGCATACGGCTTGCGCCGGGAATTGGTTGAAGGGTATGTGAGGACATATTTTCTTGCAGTCCACAAAAACGGCATGACCTCCAACCGGCCACTGTATCGGCACCCCCGCATCATGGAGCATTTGACCGAGATATTCAACCTGTCCGATTCTAGACTCAAGGTAGTCGAATTCAAGAGCTTCCTCCAGCCCGACCGCCAGCGCCTCCATGTCCCTTCCGTTGAGTCCTCCGTATGTCGGAAATCCTTCCATGGGAACCATGAGCGAACGGACTGCTGTGTATAGCTCCTCGTCGTCCTTGATTCCCACGAGCCCTCCCATGTTGACAAGCCCGTCTTTTTTCGCGCTCATCGCAAATCCGTCTGCATAGGAAAATATTTCCATGGCAATTTCCCTTATGCTTTTGTTCTCGTACCCTGCTTCGCGCTTCTTGATAAAGTATGCATTCTCCGCGTATCTTGCCGCATCGATCAAAACCATTATTCCGTATCGGTCAGCGATTTCCTTGACAGCCTTTATGTTTGCCATGGACACCGGCTGTCCTCCCGCCGAGTTGCATGTGACTGTCACAATTATGCATGCAATATTTTCTGCTTTCTTCTCTTTTATGAACTTTTCAAGCTTTTCCAAATCGAAATCCCCCTTGAAAGGATCGTAATCGGTAGTATTGAAAGCCTTTTCGTCTATGAAGTTTACCGCTCTCCCTCCTGCAATTTCAATATGAGCCTTTGTAGTATCGAAATGCATATTCCCCAATACATAGTCGCCTTTCTTCTTGATTACATTCGGCAACAGAATCTGCTCTGCACCCCTGCCCTGGTGGGCCGGAACTATATACTTGTAACCTGTTATGCACTTGGCTACATCAAGCAGGCGATAAAAGCTCCTGCTTCCGGCATAAGACTCGTCCCCCATCATCAGAGCGGACCACTGGCGGTCGCTCATGGCTCCGGTGCCGCTGTCGGTCAGCAAATCTATGTAGACCTGATCAGCCCTTAGTGAGAACGGATTGTATCCTGCTTCCTTCAGCGCCTTTTCCCTTTCCTCTCTTGGTATCAAATTGATAGGCTCCACCATTTTGATTTTATATGGTTCAGCTTTTCTAACACTCATTTTTTACGCCTCCTCGCATTTCTTGCTCAAGTAATATGCCGTCTGTATTTCTAAATACCCCAAAAAAAAGAAAGCCACCAGTATCCCGGCAGCATTTTCATCAAATTATTGTCACTGTATCAAGTTTGTTTTTGCAGCTTCAAAGAGCAATGTCCCGATGTTTCACAACAACCTTGTCCCCTTTCCCCTTCATATACTCATACAACTCGTTTGCAACCGTGACCGACCTGTGTTTGCCGCCTGTGCAGCCTACGGCGACTATAAGGCGATACTTGCCCTCGCGTATATAATACGGCATCAGGAAATCTATCATGGACTTCAGCCTCTCCATGAATTCCTTGCTTTCAGGCCACTGCATGACATAATTTCTTACGCTTTCATCGTTTCCGGTATATTCCCTAAGGTCCTCTATGTAATGGGGATTGGGAAGAAACCTTACATCAAAAACAAGATCCGCGTCGAGAGGGATTCCATTCTTGTATCCGAAAGATATTATGTTGACTGTAATATTGCTGCTTTTATCCCCTTTTGTGTAAAGCGACTGCAGTATCTCCTTGAACTGCGAAGGAATCATGTCCGTCGTGTCTATTATGTGGTTTGCTTTTTCCCTCAATTTCCCGAGCCTTGCACGTTCCTTTTCTATTCCTTCTTCAAGGCTTCCGTCCTGGCTGAGGGGATGCATTCGCCTGGTCTGTTTGAACCGCCTTATAAGTTCCTCGTCCGAGGCTTCCAAAAATACTATTTCATAGTTGATTTTGCGCCTCTTCAATTCCTCCATGCTCTCGAAAAGGTCGTCGAAAAAGCTACCTCCCCTTATGTCAGTTATTATTCCCACCTTGCTGACCTCTTTATTCTCTATCAGCACGTCTATGAATTTGTTCATGAGTACCGGGGGCATATTGTCAACGCAATAAAAACCTATGTCTTCAAGGAAATTTGCGGCATTGCTCTTGCCCGCCCCCGACATTCCCGTTATTATGACCAGCTTCATTTCAAAACACCTCCTTGCCCAAATAAGTCATGTTGTATATGCACTCCGCATCTATGCCGGATTTCTCTATCCTTTCTATTGCACTTGCAACAATGCCAACATCTTCGGGCCTATGGGCGTCGCTCCCGACTATGAAATCCGCTCCCATGCTCCCGGCAAGCCTTATCTCATCAGTGGTCAAGTGTCCGTGTTTGTTGTTTATTTCAAGAAGCACATCGTTGTCTATGGCAGCCTTGATGACCTCGTCCATAAAAAGCGGCCCTTTTGCCCCTGGATGAGTGACTGCAAGCAGATCATAGTGTTCCATAGATCTTATGAATGCTTTTGTGTTTATTAACCTGACTCTGCGTTCTATCGAATTGCTGTGTTCGCTCAGATAATTGTAGAAATGGATTTTTGCCGAAGTCAGAATCGGCCTGTCCACAGTTCCAAAATGATAGCCAGCCATGAGATAGTCGAGCGACTGAATGATTTCAGAATCTACATCCAGGGAGCCGTCGGTCATCGAAATATTTGCCTCAAGACCCAGCTTAACCTCAATGTCCTTGTAAACCTTGTTCAGCATGTCGACCTCTTCACGCATTTTAAAGATGTCGTTT
>PKTO01000025.1 GCA_002869095.1 Clostridiales bacterium | reverse complement strand
CCGATTATAAAACCTATTACAACGATTATATTTTTATGATAAAATATACGCAATAACCCCTAGGTACCATTATTTGCGCCCGGGGTTACAATTCCTTGAAAAGATGTGGTTCTATGCGATTGGATTTGTCGAACAAAGCCGAATACAGGCTCATGCTGCCAATTGTTCTCGTTTACGGCTCCATAATAATATTTCCCGCCTACGGGCCTATTCTATCTTTATATTCTAGTGAAACAAGCGCGCTTTTGCTTTCAACGCTTTTTCTGTTTTCATTTTCCGCAGGCATTTTTCTGCTGCCTAAATTCACAAAGACCTTAGGCGGAAAGCTTTGGAGATTCATTTCTCTTTCGGCTATAATTATGGTTCTTCTTTTTCCCGCATTGGAAATTTCCATGCAATGTTTTGCCATGATGCTTACAGGACTTTTCTCGGCAAGGATTGTCGTGCTTTGGTCCATGGATTATCTTTCGGAAAATCTGACTGTCTCTTACGGAAAGTTCTTCACTTCGATACTCTTTCTGTCCTACGCCATTCTATATGTTTTCAACGCGATATCTCCTTCGTTGCACCGGTCTGTTGCCATCTTCTTTCCAGTGTTCGGTTTCTCTGTGCTTTTTGCGGTCTTCGGTTCAAATTCAAAACCTGTTTCGGGCGACATGAATCTTTCAAATATTCCGCCTGTCAAATACCTTTTCCCGGTTTTTATAATATACATATCGGCAGGCATAACATATTCGGGAATCTACCCACAAATCGCACAGTTCGCTTTCTTTGAGCGCTACTACAATGTTCTTCCTTTCCTTGCGGCTCTGCCGTTCGCCTTTTGGGTTCATAAAAAAAGAAACGTCAAGGCGCTTCTTTGGACAGGCATCAGCCTGCTGGGTTTTTCCTTCCTGTTTCACATATACGAACTGAAAGCATGGAACTACATTTTTATACAGACCCTGCTCCAGGCAGGATGGGCATTCATGAATTCTTTCGTTTGGCTGTTCGCATCGAATATAGCGAGAATGAACCGAAACCCCTTCTACTTCAGTTCTATAATTGCAACTTTCCTTTTGGGCACTTCTGTTGGCAGCGCAACATTTCTTGCCCTCTCGAGGATTTTTCAGTCCATACACATGACATTCATCAGCCTTCTTCCCTTGTTGTGTTTGCTTGTTTTCGCCCAGATGATACCAAACAATCTGAAGAACGACATGGAAAATTTCGAATCCCAACATATCGATGTGCTGACAAGACGGGAGAAAGAGATTTTTCTCATGCTTCTCGACAACATGAAAAACAGGGATATCGCAGAGGCCCTTAGCATAAGCCCCAACACGCTCAAGAAACATTGCGGTAGCATATACCGAAAACTCGACGTCGAAAACAAGACCGAACTAATCAGAATATACGGTTACATGAAAACCGCAAACTAAAAAGGGACAGACCTTTTTTACTCCATTTTTGGTTAAATACTAAAAAAATATGAGCGCCGCCGCAAATAATGCGGTGGCGCTTCGGTGTCAGCCTTATAGTTGGAATTATTCTTCTTTGGATTCTATTTTGGCCCTTTCGCTCATCTTTCGCTTATACATCCTGTTTTCTGCCATTTTCAGCATTTCTTCAATGCTTTGATTTTCTTCAGTCCTCGTTTCCCAGCCTATGGCGACGGATAGTTGGCCTGTTTCCAGCTTGACTCCGTCAATCTCGTCTCTTATGCGGTCAACCAGTTTTTCAGCCATTTCCGACGATGTCGCCGGCAGAAGCACCGCAAATTCATCTCCCCCGACCCTGCTTATTATGTCGTCGGCTCTGCATATGCGTCTGAATACCTCGGCGGCGCTTTTTAGCAGGATGTCGCCTTTTTCGTGTCCGAACGCATCGTTTATTATCTTAAGGCCGTTCACGTCCGCATAAATCACGGAAAGGGGAAGGTTTCTCGTGGTGTCCAGCCTTTCAAGCTCGGTTTCGAAGAATCTCCTGTTGTAGAGACCTGTCAGATGGTCGTGGTAGCTGATGTACTCTATCTCTTTTCGCCACTTGTTTTCTTCAGCAGTATTCCTAAGTACAAGAACGGCTCCATGGATTTTTCCGTTCTCGTCTATTATTGGAGATGCATTCAGTGCTATTGATGTGATGCCGCCTTTTCTGTCTAAAAGACATTTCCCCAGTTTCCACTCTAAGGTTGACTTTTCCCCCAATATTTTATCAAGCGGCATGAACTCAACAAAATTCTCCTTCTTTTCGTCCTTGAATACCAAAACTTCCCGCACGTCTTTCCCTATTGCTTCAAGCGAACTCCAGCCCGAAATTTCCTCAGCCCTTTCGTTAATGGCTTCAATAGCTCCGTTCATGTCCGTTACTATTACTCCATCACCCACTGACATAAGCGTAGTCCTCATTCTATCCTTCTCTTCTTTGAGCGATTTTTCCATTTCTATACGCTCAGTAATGTCTAGGAAGATAGAAGCAAACAGGTTTTTCTGAGGTGAATATGCAAAAACCTTGTAATGACGGTCCAAAGCCTTCGAATAAGACTCGAAATTGATCGGGATTCCTTCAATGGCCACTTTGCCGTATTTTTCTATCCACAATGCCTCCGTATCGGGAATCACTTCCTTTACCGTCTTGCCTCTTACATCTCCAAGACCTGTATTTTCCATAAACGCCTTGTTCATTTCAAGGAACTCGTAGTCTACCGGCCTTCCGTCCTCGTCGGTTATTATTTCGTGTAAGGCAAAACCTTCCTGCATATTGTCGAAAAGCGAGTGGTACTTTTCTCTGCTTTCATAAAGCTCCTTCTGTATCCGCCTGTTTTCAGAAAGGCCTCTGTTGAGCATTATTATTATTGCAGTCTGTATCATTATGAATATTGCACCCAGCCAGTACATCGTTCTCTTGCGGCTTTCAAGGGCATTCTCAAGAACCTTTTTCTCAGTAACGTCATGGATTATGGAATAGAGCAAATTCCTGCCGTCCTCCTCAAATGGATAAGAATACACTTCGACATTTCTTATCTCTCCCGAAGCGAGTTTATGCTCGAAGTTGAAGTAGTTCCTCTCCTCGCTCGCTGCCAGAAGCCTTTCAGCTTTTGTCTCTTCCGCCGATAGAATGTTTATGTCCTGAATTGCCATCGACGTCAGTTCTTCGTATGAGTAGCCGTAATAATCGACAGCCGTCTTGTTTGCTTCGACTATATGTCCCGAATCGACATCTATAATGAGCATTACCGAACCGTGCGCATCAAATACATCATCAAAAACGATGTCTTCGACGGTTGCGTGCGCGGAGACCGACATCAAAAGGATGGCTGCAATTGACATTGCTGCTGTTCTTTTAAAAAAGTTGGAAATTTTCATTAGACATTCATTTTG
>PKTO01000123.1 GCA_002869095.1 Clostridiales bacterium | reverse complement strand
CCAGCTTTTATTGTAGCTTATCGATGTTTCGCTTCTGTTGGCTTCTATATTTTCAACCTCAACGTCCCCGGTTTCCGCCTCGTCCGCAAAGGCCATTCCTACAGAGCTCATAACAAGAATTGCGGACATCAGTATCATCATGGTTTTCTTCAAGTATTTTTTCATTTCATTGTTCTCCTTTTGTTTTTCTCATCATCAATTTGTTGATTATTCAAATCAGCGACAGCATGGCATTATTTTTTGAATATATGCTTCCATTTATTTTTAACCCAGGCAATGAAGCCTGTGTCTTCCTTCTCCACTACCGGAGCTTCAACTTTTTCATCCTCGGCTTCGATGCCGTCGATCTTGATCACGAATTTCAGCTTTCCCTCCATGCTTTCGCTGATGCCCGAGAAGTTTTCATACCTGCTTGAAAGGTCGGCAAGGCTCTCCTTAATCTCGAACAGTTCGTAATACTCATCGGTCTTCTCGACCACTTTGTCGCGAAGTTCCTCGACGCCCTCTTCGCTGAAGGTTTCATATCCATCAAACAGATCTTGCGCACCGCTTTGCAGTGTTCCTATGCCTTTGTTTGCGGTGTTGGAAGCGTCCGCGAGTCCGGTGGCTCCCTCCTTCAATTTTTCGGCGCCCTGGCCCAATGCTCCGAGTCCGTCCATTAGCTCTGCGGCTCCGCCGGCAAGCTCCTCGGCACCATCCTGGAAGAGATCCGCATTCTCATCAAGTGTCTTCATACCGTCATTTAACTCTTCCGAGCCTTCTTCAAGCTCCCATAGTCCGGAAGTCAGGGTTCCCATTCCAACTTCAAGTGCTTGCGCTCCAGCAAGAAGCTGGCTAAAACCGCTCCCGAGCTTTGTCATCAATTCGCCCATTTTCTCGTCCAAGGAAGCCTTGACTCCAGCACCAGCGGCCGCTCCGGCTTCTTCACCTGCAGCGCTTGCCGCGGCCTCAAGATACGCCGCCTGGGCCTCTGTAAGCGAGTCGTCTCCAGCTATGACAGCCGCTACAGCGCCTTCGACAGCATTCTTTACCGCATACTCAACGGCCTCGCCGACGGAGTCGGTGTCCATTGAGCTTGCCCCCATTTCAGCAATCATCTGCTCTATTCCCGCGGTCAACTGCTCCGAGCCGTCCTTCAAATCCACCGCTCCGAGATATGCGGACCTGATGCCGTCCTCAAGATCCTCGGAACCGTCTTGAAGCTCTTCGGTCCCATCCTTGAGTTCGCCTGTTTTATCCCAAAATTCCTCCGCTCCGTCATACAAGTCGATTGAACCGTCGAGTATTCTTCCATTTATGTTTTCCTCGAGTTCGGATACAGCGTCCTCAAGGGAAAACATGCCTTCATTGAAGTCTCCGAAATTTCTCAGCAGGTCCCAGGTCCCGTCGCTCAGCTCTTCGATTCCGCTTTTAACCTCTTCGCTTGCATCCGAAAGGTCCCAGACCCCGTCCTCAGTCTCTTCTATCATGTCGTCGAATCCCTCAATGTCGTTTAGAATGCTTGAATCGGAAGCCGCTGTTATCAGTATGTCCCCCATCTCGAAATCATTCACATCCGCTTCCAAAACAAGTTCTTCCGGGAGGTCGAACATTTCATCGAAATCATCGTCGTCTATGTCGAGACTCTCTTCAAGGCCGGGAACGGAGGCATATGTTACTATGCTTGTATTGCCGTCGTTTATGACCTTGCCCGTATTGACCGAAATGTTTCTGCATTTGTCCGTCGGAAAATTGAATACGGCAGCCACCGCAAACGGTGTGAACAGGCGCTTGCTTCCGCTTGAAAGCATTACGTCGTGAGCTTCGTTGTTCGTGACCCTCATTCTTATCTCAAGTTTTCCGGTGCGTCCCGCAAGAAGCTCCGGTGAAACCGGCTTTCCGTCCAGCTTGTATTTAAGCTCGAACTCTATCGGGAGCTTTTTTGCCGTTGTCCCCTGATAGTATATCTCTCCCTTTTCCGTTTTCCAGCTAAGGCTTTGGCCGCTGGCAACAGGAACTTCCTCTCCCTTTACATTCCTTATGCCCTCGAGTGTGGATACGTCGTCAAATTCGACATCCATTTCTTCCGAATGCAGCCAATCGCTCACGATTATGTTGACCACTTTTCCTTCATGACTCAGATTGACATAAACAGTTTCTTCTTTTGTCGCCTTTTCCGCCGCAAATGAAAAGCTTGAGAATGCCATCAAAAGAGCCATCGACATGCAGGATGCTCTGGCAATTCGCTTTTTATTTTTCATATCTACCCTTCCTTTCAATATTTTTACGCTCTACGAAATCTCTTTGCAGCCTGTTTTCTTTTGCAAAGGTTTTTTCTTCCAGTGCAAGGTTGTCTTTTCAACAGTCTTTTCGAACACCATCAGGAGCGCCGGAAGAACCGTTATTATTACAACCATGCTGATAAGGGCCCCTCTTGAAATCATTAGCGCAAGCGCGCTTATCAGGTCCATATCGGCTATGACTCCGACGCCTACCGTCGCAGCGAAAAACGTGAGTCCGCTTGTGACGATTGAATTTATCGAACCCTCGAGTGCGATCTTCATTGCCTCGTGCTTTTCATAACCGTTACGTATTTCTTCTCTGTACCTCGTCGCCAGAAGAATCGCATAGTCTACGGTAGCACCAAGCTGTATGCAGCCTATGACTATGGATGCTATGAAGGGTATGACCGTCCCTGTATAGAATGGTATTGCCATGTTGATGAAAATTGCCAGCTCTATTGAAGCCACAAGCAATATGGGTACGGACAAGGAGTAGAACACAAGCATTATTATGGCGAAAATGGCAATTATGGAAACAATGCTGACATTCTTGAAGTCTATGTCCGCTATTTCTATCAGGTCCTTGGTAAGCGCGCCCTCTCCCGTGATCAGACCGTCCGGATCATAGGATTTGACAATCCTGTCAATCTCGCAGAGCTGATTGTTCAGTTCGTCCGTCGCCGCCCTGTAGTTTGAATTTGCAAGGAGCATGCTGTAGCCGCCCTTCTTGCTGATGTCCTTTATTTCATCCGGCACGAAGCTTTCGGGCAAAGCCGGCCCGATGTATTTGTCATACCCTGCAACAAACTGTATTCCGTCAAGCGCCTCTATGCGGTCGATCATTTCCTTTTTCTCATAAGACGGAAGCTCGTCGTTTATGACTATCATATGAGTGGTCATCATGTCGAATTTGTCTTTCAGCTTGTCAAGCGCGACTATGGATTCCATGTCCTCCGGAAGCGATTGGTCCAGATTGTAGTATACAGGCGCATTCGCCTTTCCGTAGACAGCCGGAAGGAGAATTATTATGAACAGCAGCATGAAGCCCTTGTAATGCTTCGTTATGAAGTCCGCTGTTTTGGTGAATTCCGGCAGTATGGT
>PKTO01000288.1 GCA_002869095.1 Clostridiales bacterium | reverse complement strand
TTCTTTCTTTTGTCATAATGGTTCCCCTGTTCGTCACATCCTTTGATTTCGTGCGCAGGCGCATAGGAGGAAAGAAATGGAAAAAGCTGCACAAGTGGTCATACCCTGCATATATTCTTATGCTTGTCCATGTAATACTGGTCACAGACAACATAGGCCATATGGCAATTTATTCATTCGTCCTTTTCATCTATGTTTTTTTCAAATTCAAGAATGAAGGGACGGCTTTAAAAATTGCTAAATTCGTTCTTTTGGCATTCCTGCTCCTGAATATCGGTAAGACGCTGATATCAGGCCAAGAAGCTTCCGATCTGCAAAAGCCCGATGAAAATCTTCCTGACATTGCAAGTTCGGGAATCCTTTACAAGGACGGCACCTACATCGGAACAGCTGACGGATACGGTCCCGACCTGACCGTGCAAGTCACCCTTGAAGGCAACTCCATATCCGATATCGAGATAGTAAGCCACAATGAAAAAGGCTCCAAATTCTACATGCCGGCCTTCGACGCCATTCCCGCGAGGATAATCGATTCGCAATCCATATCGGTAGATGCGGTGAGCGGGTCGACATATTCATCCTACGGAATAATGAATGCCGTCGGCGACGCACTGTCGGACTCAATAGAATCGGGAAGCATAGAGGAAATTGATACGCCGGAGCATTCGGAAGAAGAAGAGCATGGAACTGGAAAAGGAAAGGGTAACGGAGAGGGACTGCACAAAGGAAATCGTGAATAAAGCGAATGCCGCGCATTGAGCGCGGCATTCTTCTATTTGTACATCTTATCTATAGCCGCCTGAACCTCTTGATTCTCGAGAAACTCGTCAAAATCACCCACGCGGTCGTAAATTCCCTTTGGAGTCAGCTCTATCGCCCTGTTTGAAATGGTTTCGACAAACTTGTGGTCATGAGATGAGAAAAGCAGGACCTCGCTGAAATTCTTCAGCCCGTCGTTTACCGCCTGTATCGACTCAAGATCCAGATGGTTGGTAGGCTCGTCCAGAATAAGGACATTGGCTCCCGATAGCATCATCTTGGAGAACATGCACCTTACCTTTTCCCCTCCGGACAGCACCGGCACTTTTTTGAGAGGCTCCTCTCCTGAAAAGAGCATCCTTCCCAGGAATCCCCTTATGAAGCTTTCTTCTTTTTCTTCCGAAAACTGCCTCAGCCAGTCAATGAGGCTGAGGTCAACCCCTTCAAACCATTTTGCGTTGTCGTTTGGCAGATAGGCCTGGCTTGTTGTTACTCCCCACTTGAATCCCCCGGAGTCAGGCTCCATTTCCCCCGCAAGAATCTTGAACAGAGTCGTAACGGCCATTTTGTTCCTGGAAAGGAATATGACCTTGTCGTTCTTGTTCAATGTGAATGAGATGTCGCTTAGAACCTTGACCCCGTCTACGGTCTTTGTAAGCCCCTCCACAAAGAGTATGTCTTTTCCTGTTTCCCTGTTGGGCTTGAAGCCTACGAAAGGATATCTCCTCGAAGAGGGAACTATATCCTCGACCTTTATCTTGTCGAGAAGCTTTTTCCTTGATGTAGCCTGCTTGGCTTTCGATGCGTTGTAGCTGAACCTTGCTATGAACCTTTCAAGCTCTTTTATTTTCTCTTCACTCTTCTTGTTCTGGTCTTTCATCAGTTTAAGCGCCAACTGGCTCGACTCGTACCAGAAATCGTAGTTTCCCACGAACATCTTGATTTTGCCGAAATCGACATCAACCATGTGGGTGCATACCATGTTGAGAAAGTGCCTGTCGTGCGACACTACAACTACAGTGTTTTCATAATTTATGAGGAATTCCTCAAGCCAGCTTATCGCCGCAAAATCCAAGTGGTTGGTAGGCTCGTCCATGAGAAGTATGTCCGGATTTCCGAAAAGGGCCTGAGCAAGAAGCACCTTCACTTTTTCGCCGCCCGAGAGCTCCCTCATGAGAAGCCCGTGGGAGTCCTTCATTATCCCAAGCCCGACAAGAAGCTTTTCGGCGTCGGTTTCCGCGTCCCAACCGTTTAGCTCGGCAAACTCGCCCTCGAGCTCGGAAGCCTTGATTCCGTCCTCTTCCGAAAAATCCTCTTTCGCGTAAAGGGAGTCCTTTTCGTTCATTATCTGGTATAGGCGCTCATGGCCCATTATTACGGTGTCGATAACTCTTTCGTCGTCGTATTCGAAGTGGTCCTGCCTGAGGACTGCCAGCCTCTCTCCCGGAGTTATGAAAACCTCTCCCGAAGTAGGTTCGAGTTCTCCCTGGAGTATCCTGAGCAATGTCGACTTGCCTGCCCCGTTTGCGCCGATCACACCATAGCAATTCCCTTTTGTGAATTTCAAATTCACATCTTCAAACAATTTTTTATCAGAAAACCTTAAAGCCAAATTATTAACGCTTAACATTTTTTCACCCTTTTATCCTTTTAAAATAAATTTTTCCGCCATTTGTCCACATTTGATTAGTTTACCGTAAAACAAGAGAAAATGCAATCAATCAGCCCCAGTCTGTCGCGCATTGCTCCTCCAAGCAGTTTCTGAATATTCCAACTTTTACTTGACCTGAGCATACCCCCGGTTTATGATTAAGGAAATACTCTCGAAGGGATGTGTACATATGGAAAAATCCAAAGACAGGAATGACTGCATAAAGGCCCTGATGATAAGGGAATACAAACCGGGCGACCTTGGTTATATAGACTATATGCATTGCAAGCTGTATGAAAAGGAATACGGCTTCGATGTGAGCGAATTCGAGCCATATGTCCTGCCTGCCATGGGCAAGTTCCTGGAGACGAAAGACCGCAGCGGAAGCATGGTCTGGGTGGCCGAGGACAAGGGAGTGATCGTGGGCTCAATCGCGATTATTCAGAACAGCGAAAAGGACGCACAGCTCAGATGGTTCATTGTAGACCCATCCGCCAGAGGCACCGGACTCGGAAACGCATTCATTAGGACTGCGCTCGACTTCTGCAGGAAAAAAAACTACGATTCTGTTTTCCTTTGGACCGTAAAGACTTTGGACGCGGCGCGCCATCTGTACGGCAAATACGGCTTCGAAATAACGGAATACGTTTCCCGTTTCCTTTGGGGAATCGACCTTGTGGAAGAGCGTTGGGAACTCCAGCTTTAAACAAAGACCTATATAGGCACTCAATGCGATTGCATGACAACATGCAATCGCATTTTTTGTTCCCGTTTTTAATTTAAGGACTGCCTGTTCATATTTCTGCTCAGTTCTCTTTTCCAAAAATCTTCAAGTGGTCCATAGACCCCTTCCCAGCCTCTTCCTTTGCCACCCATGATGTCGCCAAAGGGACAGTTGTATCCAGTTCCTCAATATGGCTCAATTCATATAATACGCACCATTCCATGACTGCATGCTATAAAAGCCCGCGGCTCACTTCAATCA
>PKTO01000287.1 GCA_002869095.1 Clostridiales bacterium | reverse complement strand
GTGAAAAGGGTCCTTCATCATCGCTTACAATGTCAATCATTTTACCCTTTTCATGGACACTGACCGATATTCCCCCTCCCAAGTGGGCTACCACGAGGTTAAGGCTCTGGTAGGGTTTTTCCATGCCCGCAGCGACCCTTATTGCCGCCGCTCTTGAATTGAGAGCATGGAACAGGCTTTGTCTTTTGATTTCCTTCATTCCCGAAAGTCTTGCCACAGGCTTGAATTCGTCAACCGAAACCGAATCGTATATGCATGCCATGATCCCTAGCGGTTTGGCTATTTCGCTTGCCATAAGCGCTCCAAGGTTTGAAGCGTGCTCAGCAACGGGATTGTTCTTGAGCCGGTCTATCATTACATCGTTTACTCCATAGGCTCCTGATTTTACCGGAGGCAAAACCCCTCCCCTTCCAACAACAGCCGAAAGTGTCGCAAGATCGAAATCATTTTCATCGAGAAAGTCCAAAACAGCCTGTTTTCTCATTTCGAACTGGTCCTGCACTTTTTCAAAGGGTGCAAGCTCTTCGTTGGTATGATTCAACGTTTGGCTAAGCAGAAGTGTCTCCTCTTCATAAACCGCAATCTTGGTTGACGTTGAACCCGGATTGATTGCCAAAACCCTGTTTTTCTTTTGAGTCATATTCTTCCTCCTTTTGATTTCCTGATTATGCCGTCTTCTTTCTTTTAGCCATTGCCAGTATTCCTCCAAGTGCAATCGAAAGCGCCGCGGCAGCCATCACCCTGTATACGGGCGGCAATAGAAAAACAGCCGTATGCGCCGGAATCCAGAAAAAAGGAATGGTTTTCATTACAACGAAGGTTACGAATCCATGCCAGTCTATTCGGCTTATGGCCTCTCCTATCGTAGCTTTTGCCCCATCTCCTTCGTATTTTATGTCAAGCAGTGTGTCCGACAATCTGTGGAATGCCATCATGGTCGGCGCAAAGCTCAAGTTCATGGTCGCGCTTGTGAAAAATGCAAATGCCAAAACGGAACCTTTCCCCGGAAGATATCCCTTGTCTATGGCGCCCGATACTCCTGCCGAGAAAATCTGAAAAACAAGGGCTATGACTATGCCCAGAAAACCCCATATGACAGCTCTCCATATCCATCCCAATGGGAATTTCCAATCTCCCGAAGTGATTCTTATAGCCAGAAGCTCGCCCATTGTCGCCAGTATGAAGAATTTTATGAAGCTCATGATGTAGGGATGCGCCGAAGTCGCGGATACAAACATTTCCCTTGTGGGGCCGTAAGCCAGAAAAGCCGCAAAAAAGACCAGGATTCCTGCCCAAATCAAATCTTTCATTTTCATATTTTTACCTCTCTTGTTTTTATTTCAATCATAAAAAGGGAATACAGCAATGACGAGGCATGCCTCTCACGGGGGGATTACTGTATTCCCCAGGAATAAATTCCTTTATGGTTCTTATTGCAAGTACCGTGCCATAATATCACCGGAGCAAAGCCTTTGAATTGCCACAATCCGCATTCGCCTTCCTCAATTAAACTCAAAGCATGTCAACAAGAGTTAACATGCTTTGATATTTATAAACATCAGTCTTTAAGTTTTTTCCATAAGGCGGTCCGGCTGATCCCCAAAATTTCCGCCGCTTCCGTTTTTGTCTTTCCTCTGCTCAGCAGTGTCTCTATGACCATCTTTTCAATTGTCCTGTTTATGTCCTTCAAGCTCACATCCGTATTCTCGAGCATTTCCGTTCCGCTGACTCCCGCGCTTCCAAACAGCTCCGTAGGATTAACCCTGTCGTCTTTGAAAATGACATACCTCTCGGCTATGTTTTTGAGTTCCCTGACATTGCCGAGCCATTTATGGTTCAAAAGCATTTTCTTGAATTCTTCGCCCGGTTCAGGCATTTCATCGTTCCCCTCTGCCAATTCATCTATGAAGGCATTGAAAAGCGGAATTATGTCGTCTTTTCTGTTTCTCAAAGGCGGAATCCTAAGTTCGAGGACATTGAGCCTGTAGAAGAGGTCCCTTCTGAATTCATCCCTTACAACCTTGTCCATCAAGTCTTCGTTGGCCGCCCCTATTATGCGGATGTCCAAAGGGATTATATAATCCGAACCTATCCTCATGACTTCTTTTTCTTCGAGCACCCTCAGGAGCTTGGACTGCATGTTGAGCGGAATGCTGTTGATCTCATCCAGAAAAATCGTCCCTCCATGCGCAAGCTCGAATAGACCCGGCTTCCCGCCTTTTCTTGCCCCTGTGAACGCACCGTCCTCGTATCCGAACAATTCACTCTCGAGAAGCGATTCGGTTAAAGCCGCGCAATTCACGGCCACAAAAGGAGACCGGCCCCTTTCACTTGAGTTGTGTATGCTTTGGGCTATTATTTCCTTTCCCGTTCCGCTCTCCCCGTAAATCATTATCGTGCTGTCCGTTTCCGATAGGCGTTTCGCCCTTTCAACGGTCTTTTTCATTATCTCGTCTTCCGCAACAACCCAGTCAAATGTGAATTTCGCGGTGAGCCCTTTTTTGTTGAGCTCGAAACGTATCCGTTTCTCCAAATTCTGCAATTTGGTTATGTCCTGGAATGTGCATACGGCACCGTTGACTTCGCCGTCTATGGTTATGGCAGACGCCTTTACTGTAGCCGTAAGCTTATTCATGTGGACTATTTTTTCTCTTTTCAAGCCTTTGTCCTTGAGCAGTTCATAAATGAAGTCAACCTCAGGGAATATGCCCCTTATGGACTTGCCCAGCATGTCTTCGGAACGCTTGCCGAACATTTTCCTCGCGTTTTTGTTGAACAGTATGATGTCGCCCGATGAATCCACCGCAATTATCGCATCGTGAACATTGTCTGTTATGGTGTCGGAGAGCTCTCTCCTTTTAAGCTGGTTTTCGAGGTCGTCAAGCATCTTGTCGACATAGCCGACAGCTTCCTGCAGGGTCTCTTTCCTGGAGTCGACAAAAACCGTCCTGAAACCCTTTGCGGCCGCCTTCCTGCATGTGACAACCGCACCTACGATGACCGTATGCATTTTTCTGTCGTCTATGCCTTCAAGCAGCTCGTCCAATTCACGAAGGGTTGTAAAGCGGTTCAAGTCTATTTCGCAGTTTAAAACCTCGCCCCAGTCGCTGCATGCAAAGTGCACTTCGTCGCTCAGTATGAGAGTCAGATGCGACTCCATCCGGCTTGCCTTCTTGATTGCATACAATATGTCGAGTGCGTTCATTTTAAGATGCATCACAGGCACATTCACGTCGTTTACGATATGATGATACATTCCGCCCCTTGCGATTATGGCTTTTGCCCCCCTCTTTTCGAGGCGCAAAGCCTGAGCAACCATGTTGTCGGGATCGAACCTCTCCAGAATCAGCTCTTTTCTCTCAAGCCTTTCAGGAAACAATTCATATATTTTTTTTT
>PKTO01000098.1 GCA_002869095.1 Clostridiales bacterium | reverse complement strand
CAAGCAGGTGGCCGATTTTGACAGGACAAAAGGGCTTTCGGTCATGGAAAACATCCTTCAGGCACAGCCGGAAATCGATGCTGTATTCGCACACAACGATGAGATGGCGCTTGGCGCAATCAAGGCAATAGAGGCTGCGGGAAGAGACATTCTTGTTGTTGGATTTGACGCTACAGACGATGCAGTCAAGGCGGTTGAGGCCGGACAGATGGCTGCCACGGTAGCGCAGCAACCGGCAATGATCGGATCGCTGGGAGTTGAAAACGGTATAAAAGCCTTAATGGGCGATTCGCTTTCAGATTATATTCCTGTCGATCTTATGCTTGTAAAATAATCGACCAGAGTAAAAAAAGAGAGGGATGCCGAGTTTGAAGGCATCCCTCTCTTTAGTATGTGATATTTTATGAATCATGAAGTGTTGGCATAAGCATAAGAGTAAATTTCCAAAAGGCAAATTCAAAAATTGCCTCTGGTTTGTGTTTGTCTGGATTTGAATGGAGTATTTCCAAGGCAATGGGAAAGAGAATTTTGTTTGCTGTGGTTGAACGGCATTTCTAGAACATTCTATTTATTTTTGTGGTGCATGATAAGGATTGCAAGCGACGAGGCAATATTCACAACCAGAATCAGGCTGTAGGCAATAAACCAAAGCCATCCTACGGGAACAAGTCCGGAATCCTCATACCGTATGTAGATTGAAATTGCTGCAATGAATATATACAGCAAGGTTGCTATATAGCTTGATTCCATAGCCTTCAGACGAAGGGAATCGCTTAGTCCGTCGGCCTCCGTTTCGTTTCTATTCAACTTGAATTTGAACCTCAGAATCAAATCGCCGCCAAATCCTACGACAAAAAAAAGGGCGAGCAAAATCGACTTCAAGGCGTTGTCGCCCCAGTTTGAAATGGCGTCAAATTCCAAGAAGACCCATAGGAAAGCGACAGAAACCAAACTCCATAGAATCAGATGAAGAATATTGAAGCGAAGTGTTTTATTCAATGTATCCACCTCCAATATCATTGTAATACGTTTCAAACTCTTTGTCTTGCCGTATGCCTATTTTAATGCTGTATTTGCCAAAAGTTTGATTGGTGATAGAATTTACATGACAAGATTGTTTGCTAAAAATATGTAGGATTGGCAAGAACTAAAAACGGATGTCCGGAAGGTGAACAAAAGAATGGATATAAAAATTCTTGGGACCGAATCGTTGGGAGTCAGGGGCCTTAGCTGCCTTGTCAAAACCGGAAACAGAAAAATATTCATAGATCCCGGCATAGCGCTTGGATATGTCAGGAAGGGCCTTATGCCACACCCTGTCCAGATTGGGGTAGGGAGAATAATACGCGACAGCATAATCGAAGAATTGAAAGATGCAACAGACATAGTGATAAGCCATTTTCATGGAGACCACATACCCCTTTTGGATGCAAATCCTTACCAGCTTTCAATAAGCCAAGTGAAAAAATTGCCGGAAAAATGCAAAATCTGGTCAAACAAATGCAATGCCGCAAACGGCAAAACCAAGCAAAGGGAAGAGGCTGTGATCTTCGGGCTTGGCAGAAGCATTCACGAAGCTCAAGGGAGGGTGGACGAATCTCTGCTTTTTTCCGGTCCGGTGCCGCATGGGGAGGAGAATTCACACCTTGGAAGGGTGACGATGACAAAGATTTCAGATGGAGACACTGCGTTTATCCATGCCTCAGACATACAGTTTTTAAGCGAAAAGACCATAGACCAAATTCTGGAACAAGAGCCTGACCTAGTGCTTGCAAGCGGCCCTCCCATTTACATTCAGGGATTCACGGAAGATAAAATGGAAAAAGCTTGGAATAATGCAATCAGGTTGGCTGATGGCGTGGAAACGCTTGTCATCGACCATCATTTGCTTCGCTGCATGGATGGTCTCGACTGGCTTTCAGCACTGTCAAAACAAGCGGGAGGAAACGTAATATGCGCGGCTGATTACATGAAGTTTCCAAGGCATATGCTGGAAGCTCAAAGGGAAAAGCTGTACTTTGAAATGCCCGTTCCGGAGGCTTGGCACAGGCTTTATGCGGAGAATATAGTTGATGCGGACGAATATATGGACATGGCGAGAAGCAGGTACGATTGGTTTGCATATTAGAGGCAAGCCGATTTTAATGCGGCAGGATTGTTCGAATGGAATTTGTCTGATAGAATTAATGATTATATTTGCAAGCAACCATAAATTAGAACAGGGAGAAGCTTATGTATGACATATTAATAGCGGGAGCCGGTCCGGCGGGAAGCAATTTGGCGCGCATGCTTTCAATATCCACCGACTTGAAAATAGGACTGGTCGACAAACGGAGGCTGGACCTGGCGGAAGACGGTAGACTTGTCAAGGCCTGCGGAGGGCTATTGTCTCCCGACGCGCAGCATATGCTTGCCAGGCTTGGCATTACCATACCGGTGAGTGTGCTGGAGGACCCACAGCTTTTCAGTGTAAGGACCATAGATTTCGACAATGGACTGGACAGGCATTATCAGCGCTACTATTACAACATGGACCGCGAAAAATTCGACCGTTACCTTTTCGGTTTGGTTCCGGAACGGGTTGACAAGTTTTGCGGGACAAGCGTAAAGAAAGCCGAAAGAAGCGGTTTGGGGTGGAAAATCACATGCCGCGACGGGAGGGAGAAAATTATAGAGAGCCGATTCCTTGTCGTTGCCGATGGGGCGAATTCGGTTCTGAGGAAGCAATTGTTCGGTGAAAAAATCAAGCCGAAAAAATACGTCAGCCTTCAAAAATGGTATTCGGTATCAAGGGAAATGCCTTACTATACGGGCATCTTCGATTCGGAGGTGACGGATTACTATTCCTGGACAATACAAAAGAACCATTCGATGATTTTGGGTACGGCGGTGCCTTTGGGCGAGGATTTGGCGCATAGCTTTGAATTATTGAGATCCAAGACATCGGAATACTTGGGAATTGCACTCGACGGTCATCTGAAAACCGAAGGGGCCTTCATAGAAAGAACCATGGACATCAGGGGACTCAGATGGTCCGGCGACAATGTGTGTCTTATAGGGGAGGCTGCAGGGGCAACGAGTCCCACATCGGCCGAGGGATTCAGCTACGCCCTCAAGACATCTCTTTACCTTGCGGAAGAACTTCAGAGGGGCTTCGGCAACGTGGAGGAAAGATACAAAAGAAGGTGCCGCAGAATAGCTGTCAACATTTTAGGGAAGCATATCAAATAGCCTGCAATGTACAACAAGTCGATTCGAAGGCTGGTAATGAAATCGGGTCTTACTGCTATGAAAATGACGGAAGGCGTGGACTAGGAAGGCGGATGTTTTAACTGGCAAGGTTTGGGACAATGGACCATATTGCGGATTGATGTGCATGGTTGGCTTTCTATATGATTTTG
>PKTO01000076.1 GCA_002869095.1 Clostridiales bacterium | reverse complement strand
TTTCAAATCGCCTGCAATGTACAACAAGTCGATTCGAAGGCTGGTAATGAAATCGGGTCTTACTGCCATGAAAATGACTGAAGGCGTGGAATAGGAAGGCGGATGTCTTATCGGGCAGAGCTTGGGACAATGAACAATATTGCGGCAATATAAAAATAAAACAATCGGCTTGCTGAATAAGGCAAGCCGATTGTTTTATTTGCAAATGGATGAAAACCCTTCTTCAAAAATGAACTTATTGTGAGTCCGCACAAAATATTAGGGTAATTATTACACATATATCACTCGGTGGAAACACATTAAAACACAAAATGAAAACAGGGGAAAAGTCATGGATAATGAGGAAAAATCCATCAAAATCAATATATTCGGTAGAATCGCCAGGCTTTTCATCAATCAGTTTCAGCTGTCCATTTTGGTCATTCTGCTGATTTTAAGCGTAGGCCTTCTTGGATTCTCAAACTTGCCAAAGGAATCGCTGCCTGAATTCGAATTTCCTGAAATAATAATCCAGACCGCATTTCCCGGTGCGAGCCCGGAGGATGTAGAGGCGTTGGTGACCAAGAAGATTGAAAACAAGGTGAAGGACCTTGAGGATATAGACACTCTCAATTCCGAAACCGGCTTTGGCATATCTTTAGTAAACGCAACATTCCTGGATTCTGTTGACATAGACCGCAAGAAAATAGAATTGGACAATGCGCTAAGGGAAATCAGTTTTACCGATGGGGTCGGCAATCCGGAATCATTCGTTCTTTCTACAGCGGATTTTCTTCCACTGATGAACATAAGCGTAGCGGGAGACTATGACTTGCCACAGCTGACAAACATAGCAAACGACATCAAGGATGAAATTGAAGGCGTCAAGGGGATTGACAGCGTCACGATAAATGGGGAAGTTTCCCGGGAAATAGAAGTTGTTTTGGATGAGCTGAAGATGATGAAGTACGGTATCGACTACAATCAAATAAGGGATGCAATACAAGTCAACAATTTCGATGCTCCGCTCGGTGAACTTCCGCTGAACGGAGTGAGATACAATCTTAGGGTGGACGAGTCCTACACCAGCCTTTCGGACATCGAGAACACCTTCATAAAAGAGGGCGTATATATTAAAGACGTGGCCCAGGTAGTTGAAGGGCTGGCTCCTGTAGACAGCTACAACAGGACATTCATCAGAGGCTTGAACGAGGAGGCGTTGCCGTCCTTGTTCCTTACAGTCAACCGGGAAGTCAACAGCGATGTCATAGGCACAAGCCTGGCCGTAAAGGAATTGCTGGAGGAATCCAAAGGCACATTGTATACAGACGATGTTACGGTCAATGTTTCCAATGACTTGGCGGTCAATGTGGACAATGACCTGGGCAAGATAGAAAGCAGCGCATGGTCGGGTTTGCTGGTTGTAATAGTTGTGCTGTTCCTTTTCATAGGGCTCAGGGAATCGCTTATCGTATCCATAAGCATTCCTTTAAGCTTGCTTGGAACTTTGGGTATTTTAAACCTTTTCAATCTGACTTTCAACACTTTTGTGGTTCTGGGACTCATAGTCGCCCTTGGCCTTCTTGTGGACAATTCAATAATTGTAATGGAAAACATCGATCGCCTGCACAGGAAAGAGTATTCAATTTTTGAAGCCGCATTCTACGGAACCAACCAAGTCGCTTTTCCGGTTACATCCGCAACGATGACGACTTTGGCGGCCTTTTTCCCATTGGCCATTTTGCCGGGTGTTCTTGGCAACTTTGTGTCGCCTATTGCAATCACGATTATGATAACGGTTTCCGTATCACTTTTTGTTTCCCTGGCCATCACACCGAGTCTTTCAGCCAAGATACTCGCGGGGAGGCAAATCAAATTAAACAAAAGGGTGCGTGTAGTTGGAGGGACCATTGTAGTTGCATTGCTCAGTTATATAGCCTTCAGGGGTGTCGGAAGCATATGGATTACAATAATAATGGTGTCCTTATTTACCGTAATGATGTTTCTCAGAACGATGTATGTTTCGGAAAAGGGTTTGGAAGAGACTCGCTTGACAGAAAGATACAGCCGCTTCATATGGTGGATTGTAATTAAAAAGCGGCGCGGGACTTTGGTTCTGGCGATAGGGTTTCTGGCTCTGTTGGTAAGCTTTGGCACATTTTTCACCGGAATTCTCAAGGTTGCATTCTTTCCGGTGAATGAGCCCACATCTCTTGCTTTAAGCGTAGACACGGCAGGGGGCAGGACGCTTGAAGAAACGGATGAGGTGGTCAGGGACATTGAAGACAAGCTGTATGAAATAGACACCATAACCCAGTTCAATTCGACAGTAGGCGGGAACGAGATAGACTTTGCTACAATTTCAATCGAACTGGACACAGAAACATTGAGCGGTTTCGAAAACCGGAACCTTGTAGAATCGGCACTTGAAAATGTGCCTGGCGCGGTTATAAACATTCAGGGGATTGCTTCGGGGCCGCCTGTAGGAAAACCCATTGAGATAGGCATATACGGAGAAGACCTTGCCGTTTCAAATGAATTTGCTTCGGAGGTCTACAGCAGAATAAACGCAATAGATGGAGTGTATAATGTCGAGTCCAGCGTAACTGACGGTGTTCCGCAGCTGGTTGTAGACATAGACGAAGGGAAGGCGCTGACTTACGGCTTGACTCCAATTCAAATGACAAACCAGCTCAGAGGCGAACTCAACGGGATTAAAGCGGCTACGTTGAAAAGAGCGGATGAAGAGGTCGACATTGTTTTAAGAAAGGACTTGACGGCTGTAGACACCGTTGAAAAAGTCGAGAATTTCTTTATTGCGGGACCTACTGGCAACATGTTCACACTCAGCAGCTTTGCCGACATTGAGGAAGTCAGCGGCATATCGGGCATTTCAAGGAAAGAGGGAGAGAGGGTCATAACCATTTCGGCGGATTTGCGCGAAGGATACAATGTGAATGATGTGGTAAATCAAATCAAATCGATTTATCCTGAAAACACACTGCCGCAAGGAATCGAAATCAAATTTGCCGGCGACGTGGAAGGCATTGAACAGAACTTCGGCAACCTTTTGCAGAGCATGATTCTTGCCGTTTTCCTTGTGTTCATAATATTGACACTGCAGTTCAAGTCGATCGGGCAGCCATTCATAATACTCACCACATTGCCGATGGGCTTCATAGGGGTCATATGGGGACTTGTATTGACCGGCAATGAATTTGGGTTTTACGCCTTTATGGGATTGGTGGCTCTTATCGGAATTGCCGTAAATGACGCCATTGTGCTTATTGAATATATAAACTATCTGAGAAAACAAGGCAAGGATGTCGCAGATGCCATCAAAGAAGCCGGAAGGACCAGGCTGAATCCGGTGCTGGCAACAACACTCACTACAATAAGCGGAGTGCTTCGCCTTGCCTTCAAGGAAGCGTATT
>PKTO01000004.1 GCA_002869095.1 Clostridiales bacterium | reverse complement strand
GCACATGCACAATAATATGTAGGATGTACTGCGAATTCGGACTAAAGCCGGAGAGGGATGTGGCAGGTCTGTTGCTTTCGGGAATAATATCGGATACATTGAATTTCAAGTCGCCGACAACGACACCTGTCGATGTGGATGCGGTAAACAAACTGAATGAAGTGCTTGGAATGGACATGGACAGATATGCATCCGAGATGTTCAAAGTCGGTACCTCTCTCGAGGGTCTTTCGATGGAGACGGTATTTTACAGCGATTTCAAAACCTTTGAAATAGGAAATAAAACTTCGGGAATAAGCCAGGTAATAACCATGGACATAGAAAGTCTCATGGACCGGCGTGACGAGATGCTTGAATTCATAAAAAATGAGCATGAAGCAAACGGATACATGACAACCCTGATGGTTATTACCGATATCCTTAAAGAGGGCTCCACAATGCTTTACCGCACCGAAGTCGAAGGGTTGATTGGAAAAGCCTTCGGCATACCCGAAAAGCAGGGGATGTTTGTGCCTGGTGTTATTTCGCGCAAGAAGCAGGTTGTTCCCAAATTGATGGAAGCGCTCAACAGAATGGGCAGATATTAAAAAGAATAATTTGCACACGGCAACATTAAAGTGTATAATTCAAGAGTTGACTATAACTAAATGCATGAAAAGGATGGAAAAATGAGGCAAAAAATTATTAATATAGCAGTGATAGCCCACGTAGATGCAGGCAAATCCACTCTCGTGGACGGACTCCTCAAGCAAAGCAATGTTTTCAGGGACAACGAGGAAGTCAGAGACTGCATAATGGACAGCAATGACCTTGAACGCGAGAGGGGCATCACGATTTACTCGAAAAATTGCGCAATTGAACACGAGGGCGTAAAAATCAATATTGTAGATACACCCGGGCATGCCGATTTTTCATCGGAAGTCGAGAGGATAATGAAAACCGTCGATACTGCCATATTGCTTGTAGATTCAAGCGAGGGTCCCATGCCGCAGACACGTTTTGTTTTGAAAAAGGCATTGGAGCACGGGCTTAAACCGATTCTATTCATAAACAAGATAGATAAAAAGGACCAAAGGGCGGAGGAAGTCGTAGACATGACATTCGACCTTTTTGCAGACCTTGGAGCCGATGACAAGCAGCTTGACTTTCCCATTGTCTACGGTGTTGCCAGAGAAGGCATAGCAAAACGCGAAATGGAAGACGAAAGCGACAATCTGAATCCGCTGTTTGATTTGATACAATCTCATGTCGAGGCTTATCCCGACAGAAGCGGCGAGCCGCTCCAGCTTCAAATTTCATCGCTTGACTACGACGATTACGTAGGACGTCTTGGAATCGGGCGAGTTAAAAAAGGGACAATAAAAAAAGGACAGACAGTTTCTGTGGCCAAAAGGGACGGAAGCGTCAAACAGGGCAAGATTGCCAATTTGTATATAAACGAAGGCCTAAAGAGGGTTGAGGCGGAAGAAGCCGGAAGCGGCGAAATCGTCATATTGTCGGGAATACCGGACATTTCAATAGGTGAAACAATTTGTCTTCAGGGAGAGGTGGAAGCTTTGGAGATGATAGAAATCGAAGAGCCTATACTGGCGATGAACTTTTATGTAAACGACTCTCCATTCGCGGGGCAAAGCGGCAAATACCTCACATCCAGGCATCTTAAGGCAAGGCTCGAGAGAGAGCTTGAAGTGAATGTGGGACTAAGGGTGGAGGAGCTTGAAGGCAAGGACGGATTCATAGTATCCGGAAGGGGAGAACTGCATCTTTCCATACTTCTTGAGAACATGAGAAGAGAAAAATACGAGATGTCGGTTTCAAAACCGGAGGTGCTCATGAGGAACATCGACGGAGTCCGCTGCGAACCTGTCGAAAAGGTTTTGGCTACAATGCCTGAAAGCTTCAGCGGAACAGTCATTTCAAAGCTTAATGAGCGCAAGGGCGTAATGAATGCCATGAACACCGAAAACGGTTATGTGAAAGTTGAGTTTGCCGTTCCCACAAGGGGCCTTCTTGGATTCAGAAGCGAATTCATAAACGACACAAGGGGAGAAGGCACATTGGTTCGTTCATTCCAGGATTACCAGCCTTATTTCGGCGAAATCCCCGGGAGAAAGAACGGAGTCCTCGTTGCTCAGCTCAGGGGATCGACAATGGCTTATTCGCTTTTCAACCTCGGCAAAAGATCGACCATATTCGTCGAGCCCGCAACGGAAGTCTATGAAGGAATGATAATAGGTATGAACAGCCGTCAGGACGACATGGTGGTCAACCCGTGCAAGAACAAGAAACTGACAAACACAAGGGCATCGGGCAGCGACGATGCGATAAAGCTGCAGAATCCAAAGAAATTCACACTGGAAGAGGCCCTTGAATTCATAGAAATAGACGAACTTGTAGAAATAACACCGGATGCCTTGAGGCTCAGGAAGAAAATATTGAATGCAAACGACAGGATGAAAGCCGGAAAAAGTCCAAAAACAATATAGAAATTAAACTGGAATATAAAATGACCTTCGCAATCAGAGGGTCATTTTATATTTTGTTTTTATAGGAATTGTTTTGAGTGTTTTCAAATGATTTTAATGGATATAAATAGTATAAGCAAGTTTATGGGACATTAATGATGATTCTATACAATAAATGTTTTAATATGGAAATAATGGCTATATATAATAAGTGTCAATTTATGGCAAGTCAAACTTGATTAATCAACAGCAATTTTGAAAGCAATGAAGTATTCCTTGTATATGGGCACTTGAGGGATATGGAGTCAGTAGTGCAACCGGTCTGGAGGGGGTAAGATCGGTTTTTGATTATTTACAAATAAATATAGCATACATATATAAGTTGAAGTATCCAATATCATTTGGATACAATCGAAGCTAAAACGACTCTAGGGATAGGATAGGGTCGTTTTTTGCATAAATAGACCAATAATAATTTAATTAAAGGAGGAAGAAAAATGTTTAACAGAATCATGGACTCATTGAAAAGAGCTTTCAGAAACGAGAAAGTACAGGGAATGGTCGAGTACATATTAATTGTAGTAGTTATTGCTTTAGTAGCATACTTTGGATTCGAAGCTATTGGTAGCAATACGTTAACAAAGGCAAATGATGCAGCAGATAAAATAGGAACAGGATGTGTGTACATTGTGAGGTAATATTATTTAGGCAGGCCTGCTCACTAAGTGGGCCTGCCTAGTAATAAAGAATGGAGCGAAATATGAATATTAAAATGGGAAATTTAGATTGCAAAGCTCAAGCTCTGGTGGAATACATATTGTTAGTAATGCTTATTGCGATTGTAGCATTGGGATCATTTGCCGCATTCGGTCGCAGTGTAGAAAACAAGACAAACGATGCGAACACTGAAATATCGAATGCAGGGTAGGGCATGAATAGTTTTGCCATGAAAATTTACACT
>PKTO01000276.1 GCA_002869095.1 Clostridiales bacterium | reverse complement strand
TACTTCATCCCCTGAAGCGGACATGAAATTTTCTTTTCGTTCCGGCCTTTTGCCAACAGCCTTTTCTGTACATTCTTCGAACGATTTCACCCCTTTGGTGATATCATCAAGCTTATCCCTGTCAAACATGATGTTCCTCCTTTGGACTTTCAAACGCTATATTTTTATTTCATAAAAAACCTATGTGTTCGCATATAATATATCATAAAAATAAATGCGTTTTTTCTCTGCTGATTAAAATATACTTGTATACACACTTATTTTGAAGGATTTTATTCAAAAAGTCTTGTGTATAATTACACACTTGTATACGATTTAAAAAAGCCTCGAATCCTTGCAATCAGTACCGTCTTATGTTCGTTTTTATATTGCTTTGACCGTCAAACCTTTTCCTTGACAGTATATCTTCTTTAGTTAACGTATGCAATAATCATTTCAACCCAAAATTTTGCATAATTTATTTCATTTCCATGCAATATGTGCAACGCAATCGTTTTCTATGCCGCATTCAAAAAAATAGTGAAAAGAACCATGCCCATCAAGGCGAAAGGATATGTGGCTCCATAGCCTGCTGCGGGATTGTCGCTTTTTGTTGCGTCTATGGCTGCTCCGAGGCCCGGGGTTGATGTCATGCCGCCGCATATGGCGCCGGAGAGCATGATCCAATTTATTTTAAATGCATACCTTCCAATCAAGCAACCCGTCATAACCGGCAGGACTCCTACTAACAAAGCCGAAAATGCCAAAGCCGCACCCGACTCGCCCAAAGCCTCAAATACCGCATACCCATTGCGCAAACCCACTATTGAAAGGAAGAATGCCAGCGAAAGCTGCCTGACAACCCCGAGAACAAGGCTGTCCATCCTGAAACAGAAGGGCCCTATCTTGCCCATGTATCCCAGCATCAGCGCAACAATCAGAACTCCTCCTGTCGCTCCCAATGAAAATACTCCAAAATCTCCAACCGGAACCGCTATTTTCCCTATGCCGTAGCCTGTCAGGCAAACCAATGCAAAAGCCGGCAAATCGAATGTTTTGGACTCGATTTCTTTCGATGCGGCGGTTTTTTTCATTTTTGCCATTTCACTCTCGAATATTCGTTTTTCCTCTTCCATATCCATTTTTAAGATTACAGGTATTGCGTTCATTGACAAAATGACAATCAAAACCCCAAATGGATAGGCTATGGCGTTTCCAACTCCCACACCGGACTCTGCAATCTCAACCAGCCTTGCCTTTTGTCCTTCGGAAAGCCCTGGAGTGTTCTCCGGAGTCAAATTCCCCGCCGGGTCGAGCTGCAACAGCAAAAGCGCCTTTTCTTCATTGCTCATGGAATCGTATTCTTCAGCCTCTCTCATCGCCTTATCTCCCGCTGTTTCAACAGCGGCCGCAAAGCCTGGAGAACTCGTCAAGGCTCCTGTGTATAGTCCTGTCATTTCATATGTATTTTCAACATTGCCAAAAACAAAAGCTCCATAGGCGGTCAGTGCCCCGGCGAAGGTTATTGCAATGCCAAGAGCTATGAATTTGAGGCCATATTTTTTGAGTACCGCACCCATGTCCCTGGATGCCAAAAGCCCTACGGCCGCTACGAAAAGAATGAGGAACATCTGAAAGAAATCTTTGCTTGCAAGGCCCGCAGCAACAATATTTCCTGCGGCGGCGCAATCTGAACTCTCAAGCGCGATGGCATAGCCATACGCATATTTGCCTATAAGAAGACCGCTGAAAAGCGCTCCGGAGATACCCAGTTTGAATTTTCCAATGGATATTTTGCCAATCAGAAGTCCTGTAAAAACAGCCGCAAACATCAACAAAAAAGGATTCAATATAAATGCATTGAAGTCAAATTCCAAACTTACCACCTCACCTTCTCTTTTTGGTAGAATTTCAAACTTATAATAAATGCGGCATGAAAGTTTGTAATTCATGCCGCATGCCGTTTCTATTTGGAGGCTGCCTTCTCCTCAGTCATTTTAAGGAATTTTTCTTTTTCTATTATGAATCTGCTATGGGTTCCTTCCCCTATCTTGTCTTTTTCATCGAAAGCCTCAACCTTGAAAACAAGTTTCTTCCTGTCTATCTCAATAAGCTCGGCAGTAGCGGTCACCTTCATCCCGACAGGCGTTGCGGCCAAATGCTTCACATCCAAATGAGTCCCGACAGTGGCATAACCTTCAGGCAGAAAAGGATCCACAGCGTTGAGCGACGTGTTTTCAATCAGTCCTATCATCGCTGGAGTGGCGTAAACTCTCACTCCGCCGCTTCCGTAGCTTGCAGCCGTCTCGCTTTCCTTCACAACTATTTCCATTTTCGCTTTCATTCCAATCTTGAGATTAAAATCCATGACATCCTCTCCTTAATATATTCTTTAAAAACAACTCCGGCATGTATCCATGCCGGAGGTAAATTTAAGATTATTCAGCTTCCGCTTCTTCCGCTTCCGGTATCGCTTCTTCATTTTCAGGTTCTTCTTTAATTCCTTTCATTGCCTTCAGGCTGGCTTCGGGATTCCTGATTATCTCGGCAATTTTACCATTTTCGTTTTCATCGCCATACAATTCCTTAAACTCCTTGTTGCGTTCTCTTTCAATTTCCTTTGCCGCCTCTTCCGGATTAGCCATGAACGAATCATAGTCGTTTCGGAAGATGTACTCAAATTCCTCGGAGTTTATTGTTTCCCTTTCAAGAAGCGCCTTTGCAATATGGTGCAGCTTTTCGACATTCTCCTCCAGCAGCTTCATTGCCTGGTCATAGGATTCGTCCATGATTCTTCGGATTTCCTTGTCTATCTCGTAAGCAACTTCCTCGGAATAGTTTTTCATTGTTGTCAAATCCCTGCCCAGGAACACTTCGTCCCCGTTGCCATAGGTCATGGTTCCGAGTTTTTCGCTCATGCCATAATGGGTGACCATTGCCCTTGAAATTTCCGTAGCGCGCTTGAGGTCGTTCTGTGCGCCTGTGCTTATGTCGTGCAGTATCAAGGCTTCCGCCACGCGTCCGCCCAGCAGTATTATAAGCCTTTTTTCCATTTCGGATTTTGTGGCGTAATATTTGTCTTCCTTGGGCAATTGCATCGTGAATCCGCCCGCCCTGCCTCTTGGAATTATTGTAACCTGGTGAACGGTGTCCGTATCGGGCAAGAGCCTTGCCAAAACGGCATGTCCGCCTTCATGATAAGCCGTAAGCCTTTTTTCCTTGTCGCTTATGACCCTGCTTCTTTTCTCCGGTCCGGCTATGACTTTCGTTATGGCTTCCTCTATCGTATCCATTTTTATGGTCTTGTTGTTCACCCTTGCCGAAAGCAATGCCGCCTCGTTCAAGAGATTTTCAAGGTCAGCCGGTGTGAATCCCGGTGTTCTTCTCGCAAGAACTTTCAAATTGACATCCTCGTCTAGAGGCTTGTTTTTCGAGTGGATTTTCAGTATGGCTTCGCG
>PKTO01000181.1 GCA_002869095.1 Clostridiales bacterium | reverse complement strand
GTCTACTCCGCCCATTACAGCGGCGCATGCGGCAATGTATTTCTTGACTCTGACATTGAACTTGTCGAGTGCCAGTTGAGCCCTTGCATTGCCTTCCTTGGCAGAAGACTCGATGTCCCTGAAATCGCTGCTTATGCCTGAAATACCCAAAACGCCGGACTTTTTGTTTAGGAGATTGTTCATTTCGTCTATTGAAAGATTCTCTTTCTCCATTATGAAAGTGATTATGGCCGGGTCAAGGTCTCCGCTTCTTGTTCCCATGACCAATCCCTCGAGCGGCGTGAAGCCCATGCTTGTGTCGACGGACTTGCCATTGTCGATTGCAGTAATGCTTGCTCCGTTTCCAAGGTGGCATGTGATTATCTTGAGAGAATCAAGATCTTTACCAAGGATGGATGCCGTTCTTTGAGCAACATACTTGTGGCTTGTGCCGTGGAATCCATATTTTCTCACACCGTATTTTTCATAGTACTCGTATGGCAGTGCGTAGATATATGATGATGCAGGCATGCTCTGGTGGAAAGCCGTATCGAATACGCCAACCATGGGAACGCCCGGCATGAGTTCCATGCAAGCGCGTATTCCGATAAGATTTGGCGGGTTGTGCAAAGGAGCAAGCTCTATGCACTCTTCGAGCGCCGCTATTACATCATTGTTTATTACAACGGAATCGCTGAACTTTTCACCTGCGTGAACTACCCTGTGTCCAACGGCTTCGATTTCGTCCATGCTTTCAATGGCTCCGTACTCTTTGTTTACAACAGCCTCCAAAACAAGTTCAAGGGCCTTTTTATGGTCCTTCATCGGTTCTTCTATTACCTTCTTGTCTTTTCCGGCAGATTCATGCGTCAGAATAGATCCTTCGATTCCTATGCGTTCCACAAGTCCTTTTGCCATTACGGATTCATCCGCCATATCAATAAGTTGATACTTCAATGATGAGCTTCCGCAGTTAACTACTAATACCTTCATGGTTGTTACCCCCTATGTAATATATTTTCCTTTTACCAATCATAATCATTCTATTAGTAAATCAGCCGGATTTCAAGTCAAAGATTTAGTAAAAGGTCAATAGTTCCGTTATAATGGTATAAAGGGGTGGTTTGAGTGAAAGTTCTCGGAATAATAGCCGAATACAATCCTTTCCATTATGGACATCTGCACCATTTGAAAGAATCTAAAGGAATGACCGGTTCGACACATTCAATTGCAGTTATGAGCGGCAATTTCGTTCAAAGGGGAGAACCTGCAATAATCGACAAATGGGCAAGAGCCGAAATGGCAGTCAAAAACGGAATCGACCTGGTTTTTGAGATGCCTTTTGTTTTCGCGACTTCAAGTGCGGAATATTTCGGAGAAGCCGGGGTTAAACTTCTCGACTCGCTCGGCATTGTTGAATGCGTCTCTTACGGCTCCGAGACCGGGTCTGCGGAACAAATAGAAAAGGCTGCGGAATTTCTTGCCAAAGAAAACGGCGAGTTCAGGAGATGCTTGAAAAAATACCTTTCAGAGGGGCTTTCATTCCCGCTGGCAAGACAAAATGCATTGGAAAATTCAGTGCCCGGATTGGGAAATGTACTTAGGCATTCAAACAATATACTGGCAGTCGAATATGTAAAAGCCGCCAAGAGAATAGGAAGCGCAATGGATTTTGTTCCTGTAAAAAGAATCGGCTCAAATTTCAATGAAAGCAGCCTGGATGAGCATTCCTTATCCAGCGCCACGGCGATAAGAAATGAACTTTACAAAGGCGGAATCGACCTTGTGAAAAACATGATGCCAAATGAAAGTTTCAAGATACTAACGGATTACGATAATTGCGATTCCTCATATCCCAGAAAGGAAGACTTTTTCAATTGTCTGCAGTACAGGATAAGGACTGCAGGCGATGAGGAACTCGCCTCAATCGAGGGAATGCGTGAGGGCCTTGAAAACAGGCTCAAGGCTGCGGCTTACACTTCATTGGATTACGAGTCGTTTATAAAAATGGTAGAATCGAAGAGATACCCCAAGTCATCGGTGCAAAGGTTGCTGTTGCATCTGCTTATGGATCTCAAGAAAAACGAACTGGATGAATTTAGAAAAGCGGATACGCATTATGCCAGGGTTCTGGGCTTTAACGACAAAGGCAAGCATCTGCTTAAGGAAATAAAGAAAAAATCGGATACTAGGATAATCACTAATGTAAACCGTCAAAAGCCCGACAACGAATTGCTGCGCAGAATGCTTGAATACGACATCAAGGCAACGGACTTCTATATGCTGCTTATGATGTGGAAAGGCTGCAAGTCGGTAAAAAGCCAAGATAAAGTAAGAGAACCTTATATTCAAGGCATTTAAGATTAAAAAGAAAACATCCGTAAAATCAAGCAGATAAAGCCTGATTTTACGGATGTTTTTTAAAGTGAAGGCATATTATTTTTCCTTCATATTCTTCAATTCGATTCGATTGCTCTCAAGTGTCTCCAAAATGTCGGAAATATTCTTCTGTAAATTCTTGAGTATGGCGTCTGAATATTTCAAAGAACCCGATTTGATTTCTTCCGCCGTTTCTTCGGCATTTTGGATGATTCCCTTTGCCTTTTTTGTTGATTCTTTTACTATAATGTCATTTTCTATAAGCGAGCGCACATGTTCTTCTGCTTGCGACATCATTTCGGCCGATTCGGCCTTCGCCTTTTCAACCATTTCAAATGATTCATTCTTTGCCTTCTCTATCATTGATTCCGATTCGTTTTGCGCTTCTTCAAGTATGGATGACCTTTCCTGCTTTATCCATTGCGCCTGTTTGATTTCATCAGGCAGAACGATCCTGATTTCTTTAAGTATGTCGAGAAAATCATTACGATCTATCAAAGCCTTGCCTGACAAAGGGAGGTTTGCGCAACTTTCAATCACTTCTTCAAGTTCGTCCAAAAGTTTCAGTACACTCATATCAAGGACCTCTCTTTCTTATTTTTCAATGATTCATATACCAATGGAGGGACAAGTTCCTCAATGTTCCCGTCAAGAAGAAAAATTTCCTTTACCAGAGTCGAGCTGACAAACGAATAACGGTTGCCTGTCATCATAAAAAGCGTTTCTATTGACTCGTCAAGTTTTCTGTTCATCATCGCC
The DNA here is from genome assembly GCA_002869095.1 of Clostridiales bacterium. Taxonomy (GTDB): domain Bacteria; phylum Bacillota; class Clostridia; order Peptostreptococcales; family BM714; genus BM714. The sequence continues at coordinate 339 of PKTO01000181.1, read as the reverse complement.
ATTTGAAATTCGTATTCGAAATCCGAAAAAGCGCGTAGACCTTTAACGAGGACATGGTCGGGTTTTGTACGCATGAAATCAACCAAAAGCCCTTCAAAACTGGTTACTTCCACATTGCCGTAAGGTTCGACCACTTTTCTGATTATTTCGACCCTTTCTTCAATGTCGAAGTATGGCTTTTTATTGGGATTGTGCAAGACCCCTACAACAACATTGTCAAAAACGCGAGACGCCCTTTGTATTATATCAAGATGTCCATTTGTTATTGGATCAAAACTGCCGGGATAAACAGCCGATTGCATTTAAATTTCCTCCATTCCATAGATGGTAAGCATAGTG
>PKTO01000063.1 GCA_002869095.1 Clostridiales bacterium | reverse complement strand
TGCGGCGTAATCCTCTGGGGAAGCACAACCGGGGTTCGCGTGCCTATCCGTATTATTTCGACATGTGGTATTGCCCTGAGCCTTGAGATTATGTACTCCAGCTTTTCATCCGAAACCAGCAGGGCATCTCCTCCCGAAAGCAAAACATCCCTTATTTCAGGCGTGTTCTTAATGTGCTCTATGGCCTTGTCGATGTTGTCCATTGAATTTGCCGTGTCCTTTTGCCCCGCAAAACGTCTTCGTGTGCAGTGCCTGCAATACATGGAACACATGTCCGTGACAAGAAAAAGAACCCTGTCCGGATATCTGTGGGTCAAACCCGCTACCGGAGAATCCGTATCCTCATGAAGCGGATCGAGCATGTCCGCAGAACTTTTATGCGTTTCCTTCAATGTGGGAACCGCCTGCTTTCTTATTGGACAGTGCAAATCATTCAAGCTCATCAAGGAAGCATAATATGGAGTTATTGCCATTCTAAGAGTTTTGAGGGAATCCATTATGCCCTCTTCTTCATCCTTTGAAAGATTTATCACTTTTTTCAATTCCCTTACACTTGTTATTCTATTTTTGACCTGCCAACGCCAGTCGTTCCATTCTTCTTTGCTGACATTTTCCCAAAGTTTTATAGTCTCATGTTTTCTCAATTTACCACCCCGTCATTTTTTTGTTCCAATACGCCTCGCTTTATATTATTTCCCATTTTTTTGATTTTTAAACTTTTCTCAACCAACTTAATTATATGTTATAAGTTGTTAGTTGTAAAGCCCGCATTAAAATACCGCCGCGCATATGTAAAATGCGCGGCGGTTCTTTAAAAAAATCATTTTAATTTTTTATACTGCTATACAGCCGCATTTGCTCCAAGTTTTTTGCTCCTTACCTTTTGAAGCATGAATACTGCAACCAAAACCACAAATCCAATTATGTCGGTAGTGAAACTCGGGAAAAGCAATGCTATCGCAGCCGCGCCCATGGGAATCCTTTCCCATATTTTGGACTTTATGACCAGATAATTCTCTACAAAACTTGCAAGGCATATCACGCCGAGAAGAGCCGTCACTATGACCATGAGTATTTCGCCAACTCCTGCGTATACGATGTTTCCGTTGACTACCTGCGTCCCTTTCTTGATTAAAAGAAGGGCCGGGTTGTATGCAAATATATACGGTACTACAAATCCGGCTATTGCAAGTTTTATTGCCTGGAATCCGGTCTTCATCGCATTTGCTCCGGCTATTCCAGCGCCGGCATATGCCGCCAATGCCACAGGCGGAGTAACGTCTGCAACAACGCCAAAATACAGAATGAACAAATGGGCCGCCATCAAGTTTACGTTAAGAGTAAGCAATGCCGGAACAGCCATTGTAGCCAAAACGATGTATTTTGCAGTCGTAGGAAGCCCCATTCCGAGTATTATGGATGCAAACATTGTATAAACCAATGTGAGGAACAATTTTCCACCCGCAAGCTGAACTATGAGGTTGGCTATGCTTAGGCCGAGACCTGTAAGCGTTACAACGCCGACTATTATTCCTGCAGCCGCACATGCAGCGGCTACGCCGATTGCATTTTTGGCTCCTGCATCCAGCGCGCTTATGAATATCTTGACGCTGAAACTCTTGTTTTTCTTTATGAGCGATGCTCCAATGGCTATGACCACCGATACAACTATAGACCAGAAAGCCGAGAACAAGGGAGTGTATCCTCTCACGAGGAAGAATATTATCGTCACCAGTGGAATGAGAAGATAGCCTCTATCCTTCATTACTGTGCCAACCTTGGGAAGCTGCTCCTTTGGAATCCCTTTGAGGCCAAGCTTTTTGGCTTCGAGGTGAACCATTGTTCCAACTGCAACATAGTAGAGCACCGCCGGGATTGCGGCAGAACCGATGATCTTGATATAAGGGATGCCCGTGAATTCAGCCATTATGAATGCGGCCGCACCCATTACAGGCGGCATTATCTGGCCTCCTGTCGATGCGGTGGCTTCAACCGCTCCCGCAAAGTATGGCTTATATCCTACATCCTTCATTAAAGGAATAGTGAATGCTCCTGTCGTAACCGTGTTGGCAACAGAGCTTCCTGAAATGGAACCCATGAATCCCGATGCGACAACAGCAGTCATTGCAGGTCCGGAACAAAGGCTTCCTGTCATTGCATAAGCCAAATCTATGAAGAAGCCTCCTACTCCAGTCTTGTCCAGGAATGCTCCGAAAAGTATGAACATGAATACGAAAGTCGCGGAAACGCCTATCGGAGTTCCCAATATGCCTTCCGTAGTTAAATACATATGGGATATTATTCTTGCAAAGGAATAACCCCTGTGAGCCAGAAGTCCCGGAAAGCTTGGACCCATTTTTGTTGCATACAAAAGGAATATGATTGCCACTATAGGCAATTCGGGTCCGACGGCCCTTCTTGTGACTTCAAGAACCAACAGAAGAGCAAGGGTTCCGAATACCAAGTCTATTGTTTCGGGTGTGCCGCCTTTTGCAATTATCCCTTCAAAATTCACTATCAGATAGCCAAAAACCGTCAATCCCAAAGCGCTGAGCAAATAATCATACCAGGGAACCTTTGTTTTGCTGGCTTTCTTCGTTGCCGGATAAATCATGAATGCCAATACCATAACAAAACACAGATGGACGGCTCTTTGCTTTACGGCAAGAAGCGTACCCGCAAAAGATGTATACAAGTGGAAACAAGACATTGCTATTGCTATTATCGAAATAATGAGTCCTATTGTGCCTATCACATTTCTCTTGGAGCTTTCTTCCTTGTCATACTTTTTTAACAGTTCGTCTACGTCCTTGTTTTGATCCAGTCCCTTTATTTCATTGTTTTCATCCAATATTTGTTACCTCCTCGATTAAAAATCTATATAAAGGCCTTCTGACAACTTCCACACCTGCTGATTTAAAAGGTTCAATATAATCTGAAAAGTAGTAATTCTTCCCCCTGTAAACAAGAGTATGGTTTGCTATCACTCCCCCAACCTTATATATCAGATGATCCATTTTTTCATTTATATCGCTTATAGTCATTCCTTCTTCTTCAAAAGAAAAATTTTCCGAATAAGTAGGCAAACCCGCTCCAAAAGAAAATGTTACCGTTTCCTTCAGATAAATCTGATTGTCGTTTATGATTTCAAATTTTTCTATCCACGGGGTCCTTTCGACCGAGTGTATGAATCTTATGGTGAATTCCTCGCCGTTCCGTATGGGAAAGCTTTTGACTGTTTTTCCGTCAACCGGATTTGTCAGGCAGAGACGATAAACCGGTCTGACCGCAAAAAAAGCCGTAAACACAAATGCAATAAGTACTATTGTATACACTTTTCTCTTCATAATAAGAGTCGGGTATCAGCTTTAAGCTGATACCCGCTACCTCCTAATTCATTGCCTTGCTATATTCATAGATACTTTTTTATTATTTGAGACCTGCTTCAACATAGTATCTC
>PKTO01000118.1 GCA_002869095.1 Clostridiales bacterium | reverse complement strand
GAAGCCATTTGCGTAATCGACACAGAAGGCATTGTTAGTGTATGTAACAGAAGCTGTGAAAACCTTTACGACATAAAGAGGGAAGACATTGTCGGGAAACACATTTCGGAATATTTCCCAAACGCAATGGGGCTTAAGGTTTTGGGAACCAAAAAGCCCGTTAAGAATGAGCTTCATCGCCCGAGAAAAGACTCTTACGTAATAATCAACGCGTTTCCGATATATATTGAAGGGGAATTCACCGGAGTCGTCACAACGGACAGGGATGTAACCGAAATAAATAATCTGGCGTACGACTTGGAAAAAGCAAACGAAGCGATTGCGATGCTTGAAAGCCATATAAAGGAAATATCCGGCGACAATTTCAAGAACATAATCGGAAACAGTATAAAGATAAACAATTGCATAAAGGTGGCAAAACAGATTGCAAAAACAGAAACATCCATATTGATTACTGGAGAAAGCGGAACGGGAAAAGAGCTTTTTGCGAGGGCAATACACGACTACAGCGGAAGGAAAGGAATGTTTGTTCCGGTGAACTGCAGCTCAATACCCTCCGAACTCTTTGAAAGTGAAATGTTCGGCTATGTAGAAGGTGCTTTTACAGGAGCTAGGAAGAAAGGGAAAGCCGGTCTTTTCGAGTTGGCCAACGAAGGCACAATTTTTCTTGATGAAATTGGTGAAATGCCGCTGCAAATGCAGTCAAAGCTTCTAAGGGTCCTTCAGGAAAGGCGTTTGCGTAGGATTGGAGACGAGAAAAGCATACCGATAGATATAAGAGTGATATCCGCAACCAACAAGAATTTGGCGGAAATGGTTGATGATAAGACATTCAGAGACGATTTATACTACAGGCTGCAGGTTGTAAACATCGAATTGCCCCCTTTGAGGGAAAGGCAAAACGACATCATACTCCTTGCACGGCATTTCCTGACCGAGATGGCTGAAAAAAACAACCGACGCATTCCGGAACTTGACAGGGATGTGTTGGAAGCGCTCAGGGCATGCACTTGGAAGGGCAACATAAGGGAATTGAAAAATGTTATGGAATATATAGTTGTGGTTTGCGGAGAAGACGGATTGGCCACTTTGGACACTTTGCCAGCAAACATGACAATGGGGAGCATAAAGAAAGCTGTTGATGGCGCATACATTGAGACGGATTTGAACGAAGCCGTGAAAAACCTGGAAATAAACCATATAAGCCTTGCATTGAAGGAATGCGGCGGCAACAGAAAAAAAGCCGCGCTGATGCTCAACATACCAAGAACAACGCTTTATTACAAAATGGACCAATACAAAATCAAATAGTGTCTAAAAACTGACGCGTGTCGAATAATAGACACGCGTCAGTTTGATTGTAATTTAACAAACGAAATATAAAATTTGCACACATTGATGTCAAATACCTCGGTTTCGTGAAAGAAGAATTGATAATGAAATACATTAAATTTCTGTATAGCTTGCAAATAGCCATATGTATAAAGGACGGAGTCGAAAAGAAATTTGAATACATGGAATAATACAAAAATTCAAAAAATGCGAAAAGTGTCGAATTACTGACAGATAGAATAAAAGAATAATAATAAATACACCCATAGAAAAAAACTATATAACAACGCAGGTGTTGGAAACGCTGGAATACGGCGTTTTTTATTTTTTTTTGAGCTACTTGGCACGCAAGTTGCGTATATATTGGGCGTGATTAAAAAATAACAAAGTTTTGTCATATAAAACTTTTCAGGGAGGTGAAATAATGGAAGCAGCTGTCAAGCTTGAAAGCAAGATTGGATTGATTGAAAAACCCGCAGGAAAAGTGGTTTTGCCTTTGAAGCAACATGTTGGAGGACCCTGCAAGCCGGTAGTAGGTGTTGGGGATTTGGTCGAAAGAGGCCAGTTGATAGCGGTGCCTGAGGGATTGGGGGCAAACATACATGCCAGTGTCAAGGGTGTCGTGGAATCTTTGGATGAAGGATCGATAGCAATAAAAGCCGACGCGGATCAGCCTGAGGATTTTGTGAAAATCAAGGAAACAGATGATCTCGTTGAAGCAATAAAAGAAGCAGGGGTAGTTGGTGCGGGAGGAGCTGGATTCCCGACAGGAATCAAGCTCGGAACAAAGCTTGCGGGTGGATATGTTATTGCCAATGCGGCTGAGTGTGAGCCGATTCTTGACCACAACATACTTTACATGGAGGACAATGCCGACGTTATTGTAAGGGGTGTCAAATATGTTATGGAAGTTACAGAAGCGGCGAATGGAATAATCGCCATTAAGCCGAAGATCCATAACAAGAAAGCAATCGAAGCTTTGAAAAAAGCCTGCTCTAAAGAAAAAAGCGTAGAAGTCAAACTTTTACCCGACATGTATCCCGCTGGAGACGAAAGAGTCATAATCAGGGAACTGATGGGGGTGGAGCTCAAGCCAGGCCAATTGCCGCTTGAGGCGAACGCTGTCATATGCAATGTCGAAACCATGAAAAATATCGTTTGGGCCATCGAGGACAGGCGTCCGGTGATAACAAAGGATGTAACTGTCGGAGGACGTTTGAAGGATGCTAAGAATGGAAAGGTCTTTTTCAATGTTCCAATAGGCACTGATTTCGAAACATTGCTCGATGCCTCGGGCGGTTATTACGGACATTACGGTGAAATCGTAGCGGGAGGTCCTTTTACAGGAAAGAAAGGCTCTGAGCAAACTTCTGTCACAAAAACCACCGGGGGAATTCTGGTTGCAATGCCTTTTCCGAATGAAAAGAGGAAAGTCGGCATAATAGCATGCGAATGCGGGGCCCAGGAAGAAAGACTGAGGCAAATCGCAGAAGAGATGGGTGCCGAAGTAGTTGCCGAAAAGAAATGCAAACGAATGAAAGACGATGGAAGAGGCCGTTATCGTTGCGAGCTTCCGGGTTCTTGTCCCGGACAGGCCGAAACGGTTCTTTACCTCAAAAAGCATGGGGCCGAGGTGATTTTGACCGGCACCTGCCAGGATTGAACGAACACCGTCATGAAAGTGGCTCCCAGGTTGGGAGTTCCGGTGTATCACAGTACTGACCACGTTTTAAGGGCTTGTGGTCACAAGCTCTATAGACGAATCAAAGAATAAAAAGAAAATAAAGAATAGGGGGAAAGAAAAATGTCAATTACTTTGGAAACTGCAAAGGAGCATGCCAACGACTTGGCTGTTACCTGCTGCAGATTCGAAGCAGGCACGGTAATCAAGCCTGAAAATCTGGAAGATCCTGAAATACTTCCCGATCTTGAGGATTCCGGACTGCTGGAAGTGCCCGAAAATGCTTTGACTATAGGACAGGTTTTGGGTGCGACATTAACTGAAACGGTTGATTCGCTTACACCGCTTACTGCGGCTGTTCTCGATGGAGTCGCGGAAGTTGAAGTGAAAAAAGAAAAAATCGTAGAAGAGACTGCAGTCGAGACAAAAGTTGCTCCTGTGGCGCCTGTAGCGCCTGT
>PKTO01000014.1 GCA_002869095.1 Clostridiales bacterium | reverse complement strand
TTTTTTTTCTTTTTTAAAACCATCGGCCTATTCATACAAGTCCTCCAGCATGCCATAAGTTTCATAAAGCTTTTTCTTTAAGGAAGGCGGCAAAGCCGCTCTTTCCGGTTCTATCCCCATAAGGCTTCGCCTGTTTTTCGAACCCATGAATACGCCGCCTATGAAATGTGTGCTGTGGTGCCATTCTCCCCTGAGTGTTGCAAGTATTGACAATGCACCCGATGAAAGCGCAGGCGCAACAAAAGGCTTGAAACCCGTTTCACGGATTTTCAGGTTTGCATGTTTTGCGGCTTCTGTCAGTTCATCGGATAGTTTCTCATTATAGACGCTTATGCTGTTTGCAATCAAGAGACCTTCACCGTGCGGCCCGTATGCCCTTCCATGAATTTCATAATCCTTTGTTTCTTCTCTCAGGAGGGAATAGAAGCGTGCCCTGGCATGCATGACACACAATCCGTATCCTCTTATTTGGTCTGTGCCAAGGCCTGTGTAATCCATGTTTCCATTTTCGTCCGTATTGGAAACTTCCCAAGCCTTCCTGCATAAAAGGTCAACGGGATCGGACACCACCGCAAACAGCCCCTTGAATCCTCTTTTCCTTGCCATTTTCGCATAGATTGAAAGTATAGCTGCATTGCCCTCGAACTGGACCATCCTTACGTCCTTTTTTTCGTCTCCAACCGGCGGGACTCCCTTGCTGGCGCAAAACACAAATACGTCGCAGTCAAACAGATCCGCTTCCTCAATTTTTTCTATATCCGGAAAAGGCATTCCACCCGAAGGTCCATAAATCTGTGATGTTTCGTAATACCATCTGTCCTTGTTGGCTGGCTTTGGATCGTAGATCCCCACGCTTTTGACAATGTCTCCTCCCATGAGCCTAAGTCCTGTCAAGAGGGTGCCCCCAACGTCTCCCAGACCGACAAGATTTATTCTGTAGGGTCCGTTGGTGTCGGGATGAAGACAATCCATCCAGTTGGGATATTCAGTATTCACCGATTTGACGAGGCCTTTTTTTATTCTTTCCACAATCCATTCGGGCCAATCGGGATAATTCCGCTCGGCAGATTCGTCAAACAAATCGACTGTTTCATTTTGCATGTCCACCAAATCCGGGTGGTTTAGCAAAAAGCTCCTTCTTGTTTTTCCCAATGGCGCACTCGACAAATAGCAAAGGACATCCCCTTCTTTCTTCGCGCAGTGTTCCCCTACTGGCTCAAGGCAATTTACCCTCATTTCTTTTTCCGTGAAAACCACCATTCCCTTGTACTTGTAATAAAACATTTCCTGCCCCCTATTTTTCCGTTATTATCCTCTTGAGCTTTTCGAGCGCCTCTATGTCATTCAACAGATAGGTCGACGGGCTCAGGTTCAAGTCGTGATGCATGTCCCTTCCATGGTCGGGAAATCTGGGAGACATGAAAACTTCTGCCAGAGCCGCCATTGTGAAGCTTCTCTCATTGACAATCTGATAGACTTCCTCTATTGTCGTCAAAATCTCATATGCATTTTCAAGGCATGTCTTCGACAATTCATAAACCGCCTGCTTCGAGGCTCCCCTTATATAGTATGGCGACATGTATGGCAAAATGAGATTCACCGATGGAATCATGTTCCTCTCGTGATATTCTCCTCTCCACAGGGTGTCTCCCCCCAGGAATGGATAGAGCGAATTTTCATTGAACCATGTCTTCAGCCTGGGTATGAAATAAGCCGTTTCAACATCCCGATTCTCTATTTCCATCAGTTCTTTTCCCCTGCCCGAAAGTATTCCCACAATTATTTTCTTTACTTCTATGTTTTCTTTTTCAAAAAGAGGATTTACCGCCCTGAAACGATATCCTTTGTGCAGAAGATCGTCTATAAGGAATACCGGCCGGTTGAACGAACGGATTATTTTAACCTGGTTTTCCAATTCCACATAGTAGGGATAGGCCTTCATCTCATTGGTTTTCATGAAAGGTTCGAAGTATCGCTCAGTATGCATCGATTTGGTTACCGTATTGGGAACTATCTGCCCGTTCAAGACCTTTCCGAAAGGCACGCACATGTTTTCCCCGGTCTTTTTGGGATAGACGGGGTCCACCCCGACTCCGTTTTCTTTGCATATCATCTCGATCATTTTATCGTAAATCATGTTTCTGTCAAAAGACAGCATCAAGTGGCCCGGGTATAGTCTGGTCAAAGACTTGAGCAGTTTTTTTCTGGCTTCCCCGATACGCTCCTGAACCATAGGATGGCTTTGGTAGGGCTCCTTTATGGATTTGCTGGCATCGAGTGTTATTATGCTTGGAGATATCATTTTCACAACAAAAACACTCTTGTTCCCTATTTTGTAGGGCACCCTTTGGAAGCCGTTGAGCGTTAGTGTTTCATGGAGCTTGGGGGTTTCGTGCTCTTTGAATTTATTGTAGTATATTGCGTAGCTGTAGTCCTTCTTCAAGCAAACACCCAAAGTCTCTGTCAAGAGAATCTGGCTGTAGGTTCCGTCGCTTCTTCTTGGATCCAGGAAAAGGCCGTCTATCATTATTATGCGTCCCATGGAATTTTCACGTATATATTCAGACACACCATCGTGTTTGAATTCCTGATAAAGGCTGCTAGATTTCACCAGATGGAACAACGAAAAAGCGATTATCCTGTTTTCATCGTTCAGGTCCCTTATTATGAGCATTTTGGGGCTGTTTTTCATGGTAAAATGCTTCAGCTTCTGAAATGCGTCCAAGCTGTCTTCGAAATAGCTGTTCGACAACTCTTTGAGAAGATCGCCGTCGAATTCAGTCAGCAATTCAACCTGCTTCGATTTGATTTTCATTATTGTCTTGTACTGAGGTTCCCTTCTGTACAAGCCCTTTTCGTAAATATACTTTTGGGCAATCGGGTCTATCAGGTTGGATATGTCCCTTTTTTCGTCTATGTTCTTGCGAATCAGTGTTGAGCTTATGTCCTCATATTCCGGTTTCAGCACAAGCCTGACCGATTCGCCCTTCAAGCTTTTGCACGCCTCGTCAAGCCTTATGTCGTCCTCTTTAGACTCAATCAGACCCTTCCTTTCAAAAATTATATGGTTGAAAGAACTAATCGGACCATCGGATTTGTATGCGCTGGCGTTCAGCAGCACGTCGCTCCCTATTACAAGATAAACCTTGGCCCCCCCGAACACCTCGGACAATTTTTGAAGATCTTCCGGATTCGCTATGTTAATTGGCATGTTTTCCGGGAAAAGATATATGCCCAGTTCATCCGCAACCGACATTCTGATTATGTTTCTGCGGATCAGGTTCGGTTGTGTTCTCTTGGACCATGAAAATTCATCGACCGCAAGATATACCTCATACCCCTTGTCCCTTATCTCTCTCGCGATTTCCTTGTGGCTAAGGGAAAACGGGTCGAATGTCCCTGGGAAAAATGCGATTTTATCGTTCTTGTTTATATGCATGCCTCCGAACAAATGGGTATAGTCCGATATGAATCTG
>PKTO01000111.1 GCA_002869095.1 Clostridiales bacterium | reverse complement strand
TTATGAATGAAGGGCTCGGGCTAAGCCTTCCCAGAGAAACACTCATGGAGGAGGCCAGAAAAATCGGAGCGGATGTGCCCTTTTGCCTGATGGGAAAGGCCGCCGTGGCCCAAGGGATAGGAGAAGTTCTCACCCCGGTCGATGGGCTGGAAAAGGGATTCATACTCCTTGCCAAGCCAAACATCGCGGTTTCAACCGCAAGGGTGTACGGAATGCTGGACTTGGAAGAAAGGGTTTCTCGTCCGGAAGCAGGCGCCGTAATAAAGGCCATGGCCGAGGGAGACATCAAGGCTCTTTCCGCCAATCTCTACAACCGACTCGAGGACGTGACTCTTTCCCTTCACCCAATAGTTGGGGAAATAAAAAAGAAAATGCTGCAATACGGAGCGTCGGGAAGCCTAATGAGCGGAATCGGGCCAACCGTTTTCGGGGTATTCAAGGACTACGACAAGGCAGGCAAGGCATACAAAAACCTTAAAAAAACTTACAGACAGACATATATATCTACCGCTTACAGCAAGGAGGAGAAGGAATGAATACAGGAGCAGGAAAGCTTAAGCTGCAGAACTACAAGCCCCTAAGGGAAGTCGTTTTTGAATATTTGAGATCGGCCATTCTAAACGGAGAGTTCAAACCCGGAGAGAGGCTCATGGAGCTTCAAATGGGCGAGCAGCTGGGAGTCAGCAGAACACCCATAAGGGAAGCAATAAGAAAACTCGAGCTCGAGGGGCTCGTCACAATGATACCCAGAAAAGGAGCCTACGTTGCCGACATGTCCATAAAGGACGTTCTTGACGTCCTGGAGGTGAGGGAAGTCCTGGAGGGGCTTGCATCCTACCTTGCCGCAGAAAGAAGGGGCGACGGGGAACTCGAACTTCTTGAAAAGGTCCTTTCCGAATTCGAAGGTTATGTCAACGCGTCGGACAGGGAAGGCATGATGGAAAAGGACAAGGCCTTCCATGAAGCCATATTCGCATCCACACACAACAAGAAGCTTATACAGATAGCCCAGGGTCTCCAGGAGCAGGTCCAAAGGTTCAGGGTTGTATTCTTCTCCGAATCCGACGACTTCAAGCAGCTGCTTTCAGAGCACAGGGAAATACTCGACGCCATAAGAGCAGGCAAGGGCGAAGCCGCGAGGGCCAAGGCCGAAAACCACATAAGGGACATGGAAGAGACAATCAGGATATTCAGAAAAAAAAAGAAAAACATATATTGAAAACAGCAAACTTTTATTCATAGGAAAGGAGCGGTCCAAATGAAAAAAATGAATCTTGCAGTAGTTTTCGGAGGTATGAGCGAAGAGCATGAAGTTTCTCTCATGACGGCCGCATCGGTTCTCAGGGCGGCTGACCCGGACAAGTACCGCCTGTTTCCGGTAGGGATAACAAAATCGGGCAGATGGATGCATTTCGACGGAGACTACGCCGACATAGAGAGCGGAAAGTGGGAAGCAAAAGCCGCTTCGCTTCAAATAAACAAAGGCCGGGAAAATCTCTTTTCAATAAAGATGCCAGGCAAAATAAACGGGGAAAAAATGGACATTGCCTTTCCGGTAATTCACGGACCCATGGGAGAGGACGGAACAATCCAGGGGCTGCTCGAGCTTTCGGGTCTTCCCTATGTGGGTTGCGGGGTGTTCGCTTCCGCCGCGTGCATGGACAAAGTGTTCGCAAAGCAGCTCTTTGAATTCAACAAGCTGCCGGTTGTTCCCTACACGGTAATTTACAGGGAAGAGCTTGACGGCGGGGACGATTGCGTAAAGAAGGTGGAGTCGGCATCGCTTGGCTATCCGCTGTTCATAAAGCCTGCAAACCTGGGATCGAGCGTAGGAATAACAAAGGTCCACGACAGGTCCGAGCTTATGTATGGCCTCCTGGAAGCCGCGAGGCACGACAGGAAGATACTTGTCGAAAAGGGAATAGACGCGCGGGAGATAGAGTGCGCAGTGCTGGGCAACTACGACCCTGAGCCCTCCGTTCTGGGGGAGATAATGCCCTCGCATGAATTCTACGATTATGCCGCCAAGTATTCCGAGGAAGCCAAATCGGGACTGGTAATACCGGCGGACCTGCCGGAGGAAGAGTCCAACAGCATAAGGAAGATGGCAGTCGACGCCTACAAGGCGCTGGGATGCACAGGTCTTTCCAGGGTGGACTTCCTGCTTGACAAAACCACAGGGGAAGCCTACCTCAACGAAATAAACACAATGCCGGGCTTCACCAAATACAGCATGTATCCAATGTTGTGGCAGAAGACAGGCCTTCCATACAGAGACCTGATAGACCGCCTTGTGGAACTGGCGTTGGAAAAACAGTAAGCAGTATACAGTTTGCAGTTTGCAGTAAAAGATTAAGAACTTAAGTATAGATATCAGATGTCAGGAAAAACTGATATCAGATGTCAGATATCAGGTATCAGTAAATGCAAAAGAAGAAAGCCAAAGACAAAAACTAAGACGGCAAAAGAAATAATCACTTTAATGTTTTTGCATTTCCTGACAACTGTACTTTGCACTTGCTTTTATACTTACTTACAACTGACATCTGACATCTGACAACTGAAATCTTAAATCAGAGGAAAATCATGAAACAGATAATGCTTAAAATAAAGGGAACAATAAAAAGGGCAGGCGAGGAAGCCGAAATAATCGAGCTTACCACAGAGGGAAAGCATTACCGCAAGGGAGAGGCCGATTATCTGGTATACGAGGAATCGGAAATTTCCGGCATGGAGGGAGCAACAACCACTCTCAAGCTCAAGGGCGGCAAGATAACACTCAACCGCTTCGGAAGCGCAAGGATGCGCATGGAATTCGAAAAGGGAAAACGCTTCACTTCGGATTACGCCACCCCAAACGGAACTTTCAAACTTGAAATTTTGACCGGCGAGTTGTATTATGTTCTTGACGAGAACATAAAAGGAAGCATCCTTGTCCGCTACGAAATGAGCCTCAAGGGGCTGGGCCGGTCGGCCAACGAACTCAACATAGAAATAATCTGATCCAAAGCGGACGTCGGGTTGTCTGCATCGCATACATAGGAGACATGGGTCTCCGGTTTTTTAGGCAACCAAAGACGCAAAGCGAGGAGTGTTGAAACATGAAGACAATCAAGGAAAAAACAAAACGTTTGATTGCGCAGTCCCTTGAGGACTTCGCGGAATGCGGAAGCCTCTTGGAGAAAATCGAAATAAGGACATCGCCCAATCCGGACCATGGGGACTTCCATACCAACATATGCATGCAAATCGCTTCCAAGCACGGGGTAGAGGCGGCAGACCTGGCTCGCCAGGTGAAGACCTACATGGACGTCAATACTAACATATTCGACGACATAAAAATTTCGCCCGAGGGCCATGTCAATTTCCACCTCAACAACAAATACTTCATGGGCGTCTTCAGGGACATCGAAACCGGCCGCTTTGAAGCCTTCGAAAGAAGGGGCGAGAAGAAAAGGCTGGCAGTAGCCGTTGACAAGCTTTCGGACATAATATGCCTTTGCGACC
>PKTO01000299.1 GCA_002869095.1 Clostridiales bacterium | reverse complement strand
CGAAGTATGCCATTTTTGTCAATAAGCATTTGGGCAGGCATGCTCCCCAATTTAAATAGGTTTACTTCTTGTCCATACAATTTGAGGACGGCGTGCGACTCATCGGAAAGTCCTACAAAAGGAAATCCATGTTTTTCCCAGTACTCTGCAAAATCCTTGCTGTTTTCAGGTCCAATTACAACAATTTCCGTATCTCTTTCAGCGAACGATTCATATTCCAGACGCAACTGCGCCATGTGCCTTTGGCAGAACGGTCAGGAGAAACCACGGTTGAGCACAATCAACAACCATTCCTTTTCACTTTAATCCTTCAATGAAAAACGGTTTCCCTTGTAATCAGTCAACTCGATATCCGACGCTTTTGGGTTCACTTTGACGATTGGAATTAGTAAAAATAAAATCAATGTATCAAGTATTCATATAAACTGACGATATTTATACTATCAGGAAAACAGAAGATAGATACTGACACCTCAAACAGACATGGGAATTGTAGGTAAGGAAGTGATTAAAATCGACATCATAAGCAGATGGAATAAAGATGAATCATACGATAATAGGATAAATATAAAAAGAATGGGAATATTTATATCAAGCTTGATTCTAGTCGGGGGGGTGGCGATATATTCGAATATTATATATGAGGTTGGCAATTCATATTCAAACCTATTTTATATATTGATAATAATCGCAGGATTATGGTTTGAAAATCTCATAATTCCTACGGGCATTTATTGCATTATAGTTTATTTGATTTTAAGGCATATTCAATATGGGTTCATTGCATTAGATTCAATGGTTACTGTGATTTCGGTTTTTTTCTTTTCATGCTTAGCAAATCAAATTTCCATTATAATTCGCAAAAGGGTAAAAGAAACTGGTTCAGAAAGACAGAAATTGAATGATATGATTTCTTCAATAGGAGATGGTGTAGTAGCAATAGATCTTGAAAGAAGAATAACAATGTTCAATAGGGTTGCGGAAACGATTTCTGGATGGGATAGAGAAGAGGCAATCGGCCAGTGCGTTGACAATGTATTTATACTAGCTCATGAGAATGGAAAAGATAAAATCATCAATCCATTTGATGAGGTTTTGCGAACTGGGAAGATTCAGTATCTAAGCAAATATGCAGTGTTGATAAATAAAAATGGAGATATGATACCTATTGAAGATAGTGCTTCTCCAATAAAAGAAAGGAATGGAATTGTAACTGGAGCAGTTTTAGTTTTTAGGGATGTTACTATTAAGAACATGGACCGTGCAAAAATGGAATATCTGAGCTATCACGATGCTCTTACTGGCCTATACAACAGAAGATATTTTGAAGAGATAATGAAGAAGTTGGATTGTGAAGAAAACTACCCGCTTTCCCTTCTTATTGGCGATCTGAATAATCTTAAAATAGTCAATGATGCATATGGTCATTTGGCTGGGGATGAGTTAATAAAAAAAATGGCTGAAATAATTAAAAGGGTATGCAGAAAGGATGACGTCGCTGTAAGATGGGGTGGAGATGAGTTCGTGATTCTAATGACTAATACCAAAAAAGACGATGCAGAAAAAATCGCTGAAAGAATTCAAACAGCATGCTATGATTCGGAACTGAATACAGGCGAGTTGTCAATTGCTTTTGGGTGTGAATCAAAGATGGAACTTGAAGAAGATATTGAACAGATTTTCATTGTTGCCGAGAATAGAATGTACAAGAACAAAATGCGAAATGCCAAAAATTTCAATGCCAATTCAATAGATGTTGCAATTGGAAATATTTTCGGCAAAATGCCTTCTTATAAACATGCTCGTGTGGATGTTATGCCGGTAAATACAAAATTAAAAAAAGCAATTGGTATTTGACATGATTATAAATTTCTTAATTCTATGAAATCACTGGGGACGGTTAAATCTATTGAATTTCTATGTACCTAAAGCCAATCGCATGTATGACGATGGGAACAGTCCGCCAAGTTTTCTTTGCGGCCGCATATTGATGTAATAATCCATGTAGTTATCAACTATTCTTCTGACATCATGGATGCTCTTAAGCCGTCTTTTCATTAGCCTTATAGTATCGCACTTGAAATGGCTGAAAAATGATTCTGCCATTGCGTTGTCCCAGCAGTTGCCTCTTCTTGACATGCTTCGAGTGACACCTGGATTCTTAAGCAAGTCGACGTAACCATGGCTCCTATAGTGAACACCTTGGTCGCGGTGAATAAGGCTTCCATTTAGATTATATTTGCCTGATAGCTGCTTTACCGTATCAATGGTGAGACTTTTATCTTGACAGTATCTTACGGTCCAGGCAACCGGTTCATTATTGAATAAATAGATTACAGTGCATAAATAAATCATTTTTTCTCTGACGAAGGGCTTTAGGTGTTCCAATGATTCGAGGTAGTCGACACGGGCTTTTAACTTGAGTATCTCTTTTTCATAGTAGATATATCGCTTATTGCGGTTATCTTTACGGGCGACGGCCTTCTTGCTCCTGCCGACAGCTTTAACAGGTTATGTGGATCCTTCGGGCAGCAAGCCTTTGGCGATTAATTGCTTTTCCCAACTGTTTATATAGTTCTTTCTGGGTAGATTATATTTCAAAGAAATTGCTCTAACCCCCAATGGGCTATTGTAGTAGTCTTCTACAACAAGTAATTTGAAATCGTCTGGATACTTGGTCATCATATAGGATCTCCGTTTTTTTATAGTATAATCACCGTCCCTAAACTATGCAACTTTTGGGGTTCTATCCAGTATTTTTTGATTTTTTCATTAAGCAGATATGACAATTCGAATATATAAAGAGTCGGATTTTTGGAGACATTCGAAAAAGACGGCACAGGTAAGCTTGGCGTTGATGTTGCATTTGTTGAGCTTACCTGTGCCGTATATATTTTTTGACAATTATAAATTCTATCTATCCTTGATCTATCAATTCTAGAACTTCATTGCTGTCCGGGATGTCATCCATCGAGTGGCCGTAATGCACGTATCGAAGTATGCCATTTTTGTCAATAAGCATTTGGGCAGGCATGCGCCCCAATTTAAATAGGTTTACTTCTTGTCCATACAATTTGAGGACGGCGTGGGACTCATCGGAAAGTCCTACAAAAGGAAATCCATATTTTTCCCAGTACTTTGCAAAATCCTTGCTGTTTTCAGGTCCAATTACAACAATTTCCGTATCTCTTTCAGCGAACGATTCATATTCCTGACGCAACTGCGCCATGTGCCTTTGGCAGAATGGTCAGGAGAAACCTCGGTTGAGCACAATCAACAGCCATTTCTTTTCCCTGTAATCTTTCAATGAAAAACGGTTGCTTTTGTAATCAGTCAACTCGAAATCCGGCGCTTTTTGGTTTACCTTGACACTTGGCATAATTCCCCCTTCCGGCTTTTGCTTGAATCAGCCAAAACAGATTGTTTTAAATCGAAGTACAGCATTCTTTCGATAAGTATAATCTTTCTGGCGTAATAAATCAAAAAAGGCGCGCGAAAGGCAGTTATT
>PKTO01000096.1 GCA_002869095.1 Clostridiales bacterium | reverse complement strand
CGCTTCCATATATGAATTTGTAAGTATCCTTGAATAATAATAGTTCATTATCTTATTCGGCGAATCCTTGATGGAATTTATGGATGAAATTATTGATTTTTTGGCGTTTTCCAAATCCGCATCGTCAAAGTCGCCTTTTTTCATTTTCTCCACTTGTTCCTGAACCAAATCAACAACCGTGTCTTTCTTTTCAAAATCTATTCCACTAGCAACAAACAATGCTGACTTGAATTTTTCAATAGTTGAAAAAATACTGTAACAGAGGCTTTCCTTTTCTCTTATGTTTTGAAACAGCTTCGAATACGTTCCTCCCCCCAGTATCTCGTTGAAAACCAGCAAAGGCCTGTACAGAGAATCTTCATAGGGTATATTTGTACGGAAGCCCATCACAAGTTTCCC
Source organism: Clostridiales bacterium (assembly GCA_002869095.1). Taxonomy (GTDB): domain Bacteria; phylum Bacillota; class Clostridia; order Peptostreptococcales; family BM714; genus BM714. The sequence goes on along the minus strand of PKTO01000096.1, from coordinate 3,114 downwards.
TTGGGATATATTCATTTTTTCCGTTACGTATTTAGGGCTTGCAGGCGGATAAATGTGTTTCTCCCTTAAGATTGGCTTTGACTTCTGATTTTTAAACTCAAACGATTCCAATATTTCTCCCGCATAACGATTCCTGTCATTTCTTGAAATAATGAATATATCCACCTTGGATGTCATCAAAACATTTTTATAATGATTGTAAAGTGTTTTTCCGTCCAATTCCTCTAAAATTCTTATGTCACCATCTTCATTGACGGAAAAAGGCTCGTCCTTGTACATTTCCTCGATGCACCTGTCGAATGCATAGGCCATTTTATTGTTTATTCTGTTTTCAAGCTTGAGAATCTGATTTTTCTTTTCCTGTTCAAAATATTCTTCGAAAAAAGAATCCCCTTCTCTTAACGGGTGGTTGACAATTTCATTAAGCATGCTTATGCTTTTTTCAAAAATACCCTTGTCTTCTATATAATTGCTGTCCGGAAACTGCATTTGAAACTTTATTATCTGTCTTTCCCCATATTTGCTTATATTTGAAGAATATACCGCACCATAAAGATTGTCCAATTCCCTGTACAAGTCCCGACTCTTGGGAAAATTTCGAGTCCCTCTTTTCATGACTGCGGCAAGCAAGGCGTTTTTAGACGCTTCTTCATTCGAAAGCGGCCTTTCGAAAAAAACACCAACCGAATCCGTTTTGAATTGTTTGGTTTTCAATGTATATAAATTAATGTTTGGACTCAATTCATGAATTTCTATTCCTTTAAACATTTCCACACCCCGTCCTATCTTTTTTTGCTTTTAAAGGCTATCATATAGTATACCATTAAATCAACACGCTCCCGGACAAATTTACGGTTACGGGTTTATTATTGTTCATTTTTCGTTTATAATCAGATTTGAATAAGTACAAAAAGGAGTCTTATATGAAATTAGGAATCGTGGGCTTGCCCAATGTAGGAAAAAGCACTTTGTTCAATGCCATTACAAAAGCGGGAGCCGAATCCGCAAATTATCCATTTTGCACAATAGAACCGAATGTAGGCGTCGTATCTGTGCCGGATGAAAGGCTTGACCGACTCACGGAAATGCATAAATCGAAAAAAACAATCCCGGCGGCAGTAGAGTTCTACGACATAGCCGGTCTTGTAAAAGGCGCCAGCAAGGGCGAGGGCCTTGGAAACAAATTTCTCTCACATATCAGGGAGGTTGAGGCCATAGTACACGTTGTAAGATGCTTCGAAGACCCGAACGTGGTTCATGTTGATGGAACAGTGGACCCTCAAAGGGATATTGACGTAATCAACCTTGAACTGATTTTATCAGACCTTGAAATGGTTGAGAAAAGAATGCAAAAGCTGCAAAAGACAATCAAAAGCGACAAGAATCAAATTAAAAACATGGAACTGTTAAAGCGTTTATATTCAGCTCTTGAAGAAGGATTGCCCGCAAGATCAGTTGATTACGACGACAGCCTTTCGGATTTCGTCAAGAATCTTTATCTGTTGACGACAAAACCCGTTATTTATGTTGCAAATGTATCCGAAGACGATGCTTTGAATTCTTCCGAAAACCCTTTGTACGAAAAAGTCAAAGAAATCGGTTTGAGAGAAAATGCAGAAGTAATAAAGATATCGGCGAAACTCGAGGCTGAGCTTCTTGAATTGGAAGATGATGAAAAGGCTTTGTATATGGAAGAGCTTGGAATGGATGAGACCGGATTGCATAAATTGATACAAGCCGGCTATGCCATTCTGGGACTGATTTCGTTCCTTACTTCCGGAGAACCTGAAACCCGTGCATGGACAATCGTAAAAGGCTCAAAAGCCCCACAAGCCGCAGGAAAAATCCATACGGATTTTGAAAAAGGCTTTATCCGTGCTGAAGTGGTTTCCTATGATGATCTGCTTGAGGCTGGAAGTCTCCATGCCGCCAAAGAAAAAGGGATTCTCCGTCTTGAAGGAAAAGACTATGTTGTAAAAGACGGTGATGTGATTCATTTCAGATTCAACGTGTGATTTGAAAAGCCTTCTGCGGCAATTTGCCGCAGAAGGCTTTTTTTACAAAGGGGCATATTTGTCGAAAGGCAAAATGGCATCATTGTAAATTATGTTGTACAAATCGTTTGCCATGTCCATTTGGCTGCCTAAACGCAACTTGTTTTGATCAAAAATTGATTTTATGCCGTCAAATCCGACAAGTGCGCCAATCATCGCCCCAGTGGGAACAGATGCCAATTTACCTGCCGCAGAATTTGAGTATGAGCAATCCACCGCAGCCTGAAGATCTTCATTTTTGCGCAAGACAACCAGAATGGAAGCTCCGAATGCCTTATAAAATCTTGTATCGTCCGAAATAAAATTGACCGTCTTGTCCAGATTCTTTCGGCTCTCATATAAAGCAACCACCAGTTTCATCACCTCTGTCAATTCTTCATTGCCTTCGGTCTCAAAAAACTGTCCCATTGCCCAATTTACAGATTGCTTGAATTTTTCTCCCCTTGTTATTCCCGACAAAATTCCGGCCATCATGGCAAAGGAAATTTTGTCTTTTGAATCTTCTATTTCCCATTTTTCGCAAAGCGACAGCATACGCTGAAATGATTATTCCCTTTCAAAAGACATTCCCAGAACAACTGCCGCACCCAAGGCATCCAGTTCCCCGGCAGCTTGTCTTTCCTTATGTTCATTTTCAAAGTAATCAATCAATCTGGCTTCACCTTTTATTTTCCCTTGCTGATAAAACCTTATGCATGCCCTCATGCTTTTTTCAAGAGATGAGTAAACTTCATTCAAGGATTCCCCGCCGTCCTCCGCTCCAGCCTGGATTCCTGTCAAAGCCCCCAAAAAGCATCCTAAAATGCTATCTTTCATTTTTGCCACCCGATTCTACGATTTTCACCGATGCGCTTGCTCCTATCCGGGTTGCCCCGGCCTCAACCATTTTCAAAGCCTTTTCCCTGTCCCTGATGCCGCCTGAAGCTTTTATTCCGACTCTATTGCCGACGATTTCTTTGATAAGGCGTATATCCGAAATTTTCGCACCGTCAGTGCCAAAGCCCGTCGATGTCTTAACGAAGTCCGCCCCGCTGCCCAAAACCAATTCCGTAGCTTTCCT
>PKTO01000116.1 GCA_002869095.1 Clostridiales bacterium | reverse complement strand
TCCTGACTCCGGTCCCCGCATTTCTTATTTCTCCCATTTCCTGCAATATCCTTACTATCGAGGTGTTTCTGCAATAGGCGTATGTCTCAATATTGAAGTCCTGCTTCCTCTCTCCCAAAATCGGACCGGGACTCTTTATTTCGATGTACTTTTCGGTCATTTTTATTCTAATATACTTACCCGATGCATATGGGTCGTAATCCCTGTGTATGAGGCTGTTCCATACGGCTTCCTCGATTGCCTCGAGCGGATATGCCGGCATTTCAACATGCTTGCCGCTTAAGTACCCCACCTTGGCCCTCTTTCCCATCCTTTTTTTTATAGTCTCCATGGTTCTGTCCTTCATTTCGGACAATGTCCCATAAATTTTGTCGACTGTCACATTGTCGCCGCTTCCCGATAAAACCGTCACATGAAGCTGCGGGAGATAGAGTTGGGGGTTTTTCCCGAAAATCAAGAGGCCTGCCAATGTAGTTGTTTCTTTTCCTCCAAAGGAACTGATTATACCCAGCTTTTCAAGCAAATCCTTCTCTTCAAGAAAAACGGGTCCGTATTTTTCTCTTATCGCATCCAAATAAAGGCTCAGTTTGGCGGTGTCCAAATCATCTTCGCATGTCCTTGGAACAGGAGTCAGATCTGCATTCTCTGTCATTCTTAAAACAATGTCCTTTTGATGATTCAAATTTCCCCTCTCCTTCCCTTGTTTTGGTTAAAATACTTCATACAGCCGCTTCTTAACATCCGAAAACTCGACTTCGATTTTTCGGCCGTATATGAAATCGTCATATGCATTTACCGGCAAAGGCTGGCCATTTTGGTCCTTTTCCACCCTCATCGGAATTTCAAAGGTGAAACAGCTTCCCTTCCCCATTTCGCTCCTTACTTCGATCGACCCCCCGTGCATCTTGACAAAGCCCTTGACCAGCGAGAGTCCTATCCCGCTGCCTTCGTTGCTGCTTGTGAAAACATCTTCCGCCTGGTTGAACCTGTCAAAAATTCTGTCCAGCTGGTTTTCGTCTATCCCCGTCCCTGTATCCTCGACGGAAACGAAGAGTCTGCCGCCCGCCTTCCACGCCGCTATTTTTATGCTTCCTCCCGAGGATGTGAATTTGATGGCGTTTGAAATAAGGTTGAGCATTATCCTTTCAATCTTCTCGACATCGCAAGAAACAACCAAAGGAGTGGAGTCTATTCGAGAAGATATTTCTATGCCCTCGGACTTGGCCAATTGCGTTACCGAAGCCACTATGTTCCTTATGACTTCGGCCATGTCCCAATTCTTTTTGCTCACCATGTAGAAACCGGCTTCTATCTTGTTTATGTCTATCAAATTGTTGACAAGCTTTATTAGCCTGTTGTTGTTTTGTTTCATTATCTGCAAATGGCGCCTGTTCTTGACCGAAAACTCAGGCATTTCTTCGGATATCTTAGAGTTTTTCATTTCCATAAGCTGAATCGTCCCCGATATCGCATGAAGGGGAGTCCTGAACTCGTGGGATATGTTTGCGAAGTATTCCGTCCTCATCCTTTCATATTCGAGCTGCCTTTCAACCTTCATGCGCAAAGCCTCGTTACGTTTTTTCGCCGAGACATCCCTTATTACGCTCAGGAATGCCAAACCGTCGGAATATGGAAATTTAATTGTTTTTATCTCTACAGGCACTTTCGCCCCGGCTTCCGTGAATATTTCATCTTCAATGACCGGAAGAACCTCTTCCCCACCTGCAATTCTGCTAAGCCTTTCACGCAAAAACTTCTTTCTTGCCTCGTCAAAAAAATACATTGCGGGTTTGCCGACTATGGAAGACGGACCGTCCAGTCCAAGAAGCTTGGCGGCGGCAAAATTCGCCAGCATGTAGTTTTCATAGTCGTATACGAAAACCGCATCCGGAAAATTCTCTATGAGCTGGCGGTATCTCTCCGCGCTCTTTTTCTTTTCTTGCTCGAGCATCAGCCTGTCTGTTATGTCCCTTGCTATGCTGACAAAGGAATTTTTGCCCGAAAACGGAAATCTTATCGTCTTTGTTTCGACAAAAACCTCACTCTTGTCCTCCCTTATTAGCCTCTGCTCTATCATGGGGACATCAGAATTGGGCTTTTCCAGCTGGCGGAGCCTTTTTTCCATGTCTTCGAAATGTTCGGGATCAACATATGTATATATGCTCTTGCCTTCCACATCCCCCGGCGACATTTCTCCGAGTAGTTCCGCCCCCGATTCGTTGGAGTACAAATATTTTTCCCAGTCGTATATGAGAACCGAATCAGGAAGGAAATCGAGAAGCCGCTTCAGCTGCCGGTCGTTTTCCATCAATCGTTTTTCGTTCTCTTTTTTTTCCGTGATGTCCCTTATTATGCTTATATATCTGTCTTTGGCTTCCAGCTCATACGAAATAGACCTTATTTCAAGTATTCTCTCAATTCCTTCATTCGTCCTTATGGTCCTTTCGACAAGGGGCACGCTGCCTCCGGCGAGAATTTGGTCCCTTCTTGTTATTGCGTCTGCCGCGGCTTCCTTTGACAGAAAGCTCAAAAAGTCCTTTCCCTTCAGTTCTTCCTTCGAAGAAAACCCCAAAATTGCCGCCGCGCTTTTGTTGGCCAGTTCAATGATGGATTCCCCCTCGGGAAAATGCTGTATCAAGACCCCGTCAGGAAGTCCCTCAAGCAAGTTCCTGTAGCTTCTTTCGGCGTCCCGCATCGAGTTTTGCGCCTCTTTGCGTTCCGAGAGGTCCCTGGCCCATGACACGAGAACCCTTTCTCCATCAATCATGAATACCCGGCTGTTGACCTCGACAGGTGCGGTCCTTCCGTCCTTTGCAACAAAAACCATTTCAAAGGATTTTGACCAGCTCTCCCCAATTTTTTCGAATATGGTTCTCGCCTTGTTTTCAAGATTGGGATGAACAAAAGCTTCGGGAGGCATATTCATTATTTCCTCCCTCTCATATCCGAAGAACTTCACTGCCGCATCATTGGCATCAATTATTCTTCCGACCTTCCAGCCGGAATCGACGCTTCTAAGCACCATGATGTCGTCAATGTTGTTGAATATGATTGAATACTTTTTTTCCTTCTCCTGAATTTTCCTTCCGGCTTCGGTATAATTCATATGTATGAAAATAATTATGAGTAAAATGCAAAAGGATGCAGTCAAATTGTAGAGATAGTAATACTTGTTGGTATAGGTGTGCCCGAATGCGAATGAAGAAATGAAGGCAATGAGCGCAGCGATCAAAATTCCAGTTATGATCCTGGCCTTTAAAACATGGTCTGGTTTTTTCTTGCCGCCTGCTTTTTTGGTTTTTCCAAACATATTTTAGCCCTTCCTTGATTTTATGCACTGCTGCAGCGCCTGATCGGCTTCATTTCTCTTTTTTTAAATAAAAATGTCAACTTTATACTTCTATTTCCTTGGCCTGTTTTCCTTCATGCTGCCAAAAGTTATCCGTCGGGTGGATAAACTTTTGCAGTAATTGTATAATTGAATCATAAATATCATGGGAGGATAAAATGAAAAAATTGTTGTTGATTGCAACAGGCGGCACAAT
>PKTO01000213.1 GCA_002869095.1 Clostridiales bacterium | reverse complement strand
TAAGGGAAATCGCCATACCCATATTGGGAGGCCATGAGAGGATTCACCTCATAGAGCCGCTCGACTACCAGCCCTTTGCAAACCTAATGAACATGGCATACCTGGTGCTGACCGATTCGGGCGGCATACAGGAAGAGGCACCGGCTCTGGGCAAGCCCGTTCTCGTTTTGCGGACCGAGACTGAACGCCCCGAGGCAGTATCGGCAGGCACAGTCAAAATGGCAGGAGTCGAGGAGCAGGCAATATTCGAAATAGCAATGGGGCTTTTGCAGGACCAGGAGGCATACAAAAGAATGTCCCGGGCCGTAAACCCCTATGGAGACGGAAAAGCCTCTGGCAGAATACTGGACGCAATCCTTGAGCGTTTCAAAAACTAAAAAGGGACAGACCTTTTAGTCTCCAAATTTCACGAAGCAATGCGAATGTGGCATATTTTGGTTAGAATGCGGCCTGGGGGCAAAAAAATGGAGTAAAAAATGTCTGTCCCTTTTTAAAATGATTGTAGAAATAATGACAAAGCGGGTAATTTTTGAACGCGTTCAATATCTGAAAATTCCCAATAATAGAGACAAGTACATTGTATACAAGCCCGTTGAAACCCTTGCCATTACTGAAATTGAGCAGTAAAAACAATTTTGCCCGCGTCAAATAGACTGTATTTAAAAATATTTGTGAAATTAATAACGTGTTTGGACGAATATACTTGTATATTGGCATGGAGTATTATAAAATTAATAGTGATTGCGAGTGTGATTTTATGGCCGGTTCCAAGTTTAAAATGTATGAAAATTTGGTCTTTTTGACTCAGATAGGAATTTCCATGGTTGTCCCGATTCTGGGCGGACTTCTCATAGGCAAGTTCATCGATGAAAAAGTCGGGACAAACAGCATTTTCATGCTTTCTTTCATTGTTCTGGGAGTTGTGGTCGCTTTCATGAACGTATACAAAATGGTTATGAGAGACTACAGAAAGAAGGACAAGTAGGTTTATGGCATACACAACCGACATTCAGGTAAAGACAATAAAATGGACTCTTGCCGCAATCGCGGTTCTGGGAGGAATGTCCACATTCTTCTCCAAGGATCCCATGGCATTCGTGCTTGGGCTTTTGTTTGGAGGCCTCATAGGCATTCTCAACTTTGTGGATCTCGCAAGGACCCTGGAGCGGGCCGTAAAAATGGGGATCGGCAGGGCCAAGACTTTCACGGCGGTCAAGTACTTCCTCAGGTACGTCACAATGGTCATCGTGCTCTTCGTCGCGGTCAAGGCCGACTACATAAGCATAATAGGAACTATAATCGGATTGCTATTGATCAAGTTCGTTGTCCTGGCTACGAACCTGTTTAACAATAGAAATGATCAACAAAAATATATAAATAGAAAGGGGGACGAATAGTGGATGCAGGTTTTGGTCCAAGAATAATCTTCGAAATCGGCGGAATACCGATCACGGAGACTGTTACCAACACATGGCTGATTATGATTGCTGTAATCGTTTTTTCTTATTTTGCCACAAGAAATCTGGAAAAGATTCCGGGCAAGCTCCAGAATGCGATTGAAGCTCTGGTGGATGCGATTTACGGCCTCACAAAGCAGTCCATGGGTGACGACAAGGTGGGTTTCGCTCCGTACATGGGTACGCTTCTTATCTACCTTACCATTGCCAATCTGTTGGGATTGGTCGGATTCAGACCTCCGACCGCTGATGTTAACACCACGCTCAGCCTTGCCATAATGACATTTGCCATGATTCATGGCTTCGGCATGAAATCCAAGGGTGTGGGAACTTATCTCAAAGGTTTCACCGAACCGTTTGCGGCACTTACGCCGCTTAACGTAATAGGCGAGCTGGCAACACCAATCTCTCTCGGATTCCGTCTTTTCGGGAACATCGTGGGAGGACTCATAATAATGAGTCTGCTTTACAGCGCCCTTGCCGTTTTGAGTGCAAAAATCGGCTTAGGCATTCCAATTTTCCAAACCGCAGTTCCGGCACCGTTCCACATTTATTTCGACTTGTTTGCAGGAGTGCTTCAGTCGTTCATATTCGTGATGTTGTCGATGGTTTTCGTATCAATGGCCATGGATTAAAAACAGCTGTGACCAGCATTTGTTTTCAATATATATGGGGATAGAAAATACTAGCATATTAAATTGTTTTGCAGTTAAAAATGGAGAGATGGAGGTGAAAGAGTGGAGACTTCCAATAGTATTATGAATTTCTTGAATTGGTTGATGACCTTTGACCGAAGAGCTTTGATTCTTGGCGCTTCGGCTATAGGAGCCGGACTCGCTATGATAGCGGGTATCGGACCGGGGGTCGGACAGGGCTATGCTGCCGGAAAGGGAGCAGAAGCCGTAGCAAAGAATCCCGACAATGCCAAGAACAGCACGATGGTTATGCTGCTCGGAGCGGCAGTCGCGGAAACAAGCGGAATATTGTCTCTTGTAATAGCGATGATTTTTCTCTTCGGCAATCCCCTTGTGGACGCCGAGGGTTCTGTTCTCGTAATAGCCGCATCGGCTATAGGAGCGGGTTTTTCCATGATAGCCGGAGTCGGTCCTGGCATCGGACAGGGCTATGCGGCAGGAAAAGGTACGGAAGCGGTAGCTGACCATCCTGACAGGCAGTCCAGCATAATCCGAACCATGTTCCTCGGACAGGCAGTCGCACAGACGACTGGAATTTACGCTTTGATTGTCACACTGGTACTTATGTTCGGAAATCCCCTGGCGGCAATATCGGCAGGCGGTGTGGCGGTAAACAATTTGGCAATGATTCTTGGGGCATCGGCAGTTGCGGCAGGGCTTGCAATGATAGCCGGAATAGGTCCCGGAGTCGGACAGGGCTACGCTGCAGGAAAAGGCGCCGAAGCCGTGGGAATAAATCCCGAGGCCGGCCGTGTGTCTACAATGGTCATGCTCCTTGGAGCGGCGGTAGCCGAGACCAGCGGCATATTGGCACTTGTGGTGGCGCTCATTCTGCTCTTCGGAAATCCCTTGGTGGATGATGTGGGTTCCGTTGTGGTAATAGCGGCTTCCGCAATCGGAGCGGGCTTCTCGATGATCGCGGGCGTCGGTCCGGGAATCGGACAGGGCTACGCTGCGGGCAAAGGCACAGAGGCCGTTGCAAAGCATCCCGACAGGCAGTCGAGCATAGTAAGGACAATGTTCCTCGGACAGGCAGTCGCGCAGACGACAGGCATATACGCCCTCATCGTTTCGCTTGTGCTCATGTTCGGTAATCCGCTTACGGCGCTTGCCGACGGCGGAGGCGAGATAAACAACCTGGCAGTGATACTTGGATGTTCAGCAATCGGAGCTGGCCTGGCCATGATAGCCGGAATCGGTCCGGGAGTCGGACAGGGCTACGCGGCAGGAAAAGGCGCCGAGGCAGTGGGAATCAATCCCAAGGCGGGAAGAGTGTCTACAATGGTCATGCTGCTTGGAGCTGCAGTAGCTGAGACAAGCGGAATATTGGCCCTTGTTGTTGCACTCATACTCCTGTTCGGCAATCCTTTGGTAGTACAGTCCGGCTCGGTGGTTGTGATAGCCATGGCTGCTGTC
>PKTO01000263.1 GCA_002869095.1 Clostridiales bacterium | reverse complement strand
CTGCCCCTCGCGGGACGACAGGGGAACGGAAACAAGTTCCTTGTCCCTCAGCTCTATGGAATACTTGCCGTAAGCCTTCATCAATATCCTTATGTGGTCGCTTGCGATCTGATGGCCCAATCCTCTTGACCCTGTGTGAAGAAGAATGACGACTTGCCCCTTAAAAAGTCCGTAGCCGTCAGCGGCTTCCTTATCAAATATCTTGTCCACCCGTGCGATTTCGACAAAATGGTTTCCTCCGCCGAGAGTTCCAACCTGGTCAAGGCCCCTCTCCCTGGCCCTTTTAGAAACACAGCTTCTGTCCGCAGACCCGAGGAAGCCGAAGGATTCAATTTTCCCCCTGTCTCCCTCATCACCAAAACCTTCCTTGAGGGCAAGCGGAACTCCCTCCTCAAGTATTCGGTCAAACATTTTCCCCTTGAAGGGATGCCTTCCCGCCTTGCCTATCCCCGATGGGATTTCTTCGTAAAGCCTTTCCAAAAGCCTTTCCTTGACGCAGTCCAATTCTCCGGTTCCTATACGTGTCTTTATAAGCCTTACTCCGCAGTTGATGTCATAGCCTATCCCGCCGGGTGAAATCACTCCGTCCGGATGCATTGTCGCGGCCACTCCTCCTATGGGAAAGCCGTATCCTTCGTGCACATCGGGCATTGCCAAAGCGTTTCCAACGATCCCGGGCAGGCATGCCACATTCATTATCTGCCTTATGGATTTTTCGCCCCTTATCTGCCCCATCATTTCCTCGTCGGCAAAAATCAATGCCGGAACATTCATCCCTTCGACAGACCCTGCGGGTATTTCATAAAGGCAATCCTTTACTTTTATGATATCCATTTCATATGTCCAGTATGAAAACCGAACGCCAACCCCCTTCTTTAAGCTTTTCAAGCGAAGCTTCGTGGTATGTCACGGCCTTGACATCCGTATTGAATCCATCCCTTTTGAATAATTCAAGCGAAGCCTGGTTGTCTTTATCCCCGAATTTTATCCATCCCATAAGGCAGACCGCCCTTTTCGTATGCGAAAGCGAAATCGCCTCCGAAAGGAATTCTATCAATTGCTCTTCGGGAGGCAGCCTGTCCCATTTGATGGCGACGGACCCCATTGGTTTTTCTCCGGGAATCGGCAAATCCGCCATCAGTGAGCTGACAGCCTCGAGCGATTCTCTGTAGAGTCCTCCCATTGTATCCGATGTAACTTCTATTTTTATGTCTGAAATATGATCAAGCATTTTTACAGCAGCCACTTTAACGCCCCCTCAAAACCGGCTTCACTTTATTGATACCGGAAGAAAATGTTTTTAAAAGCGCAAAAGCAATTTATTTTAATCGAATTCTAATTTTAGGTTAAGAGAGCTCTAATGGAGGCCTCCTATAATAAAAACATGGAAAATAAAAAACTTTGGAGGTAATTGAAATGAAAATCACATTGGAACAAATCGACTTTTTAAGAGAAAGGGCAAATGTAAGCTACAGGGAAGCCAAAGAAGCTCTCGAGGAAACCGGCGGAGACATTGTGGAGGCTCTCGTAATGCTTGAAAGGCAAAACAAGGTTTCAGGCAAAAAACAGCAGTCAGGCAAGAGCAGCGGCGAAAGCGGCTTATGGGACAGCATCAAAAACTTTTTCAGAAAAATGAACAGAATAAGGTTCATACTTAGAAATGAAAAAAGCGTACTGATCAACTTCCCTCTTACTGTAGCGCTGATTCTTGCCATAGTCGCAACACCGTTTGTAGTTGTCGGAATTCTTGTGGCTCTTTTTGCAGGATACCGCATACAGTTCAAGACAGACAAGGGTGAAGACATGGCTGTAAACAAGTATTTCGACAAGATGTCCGACTCAGTACGGTCCATGGGTGAAGACCTCAAATCGGAATAAGGCTCTTCGCATTCAGCCTGCCTAAACGCAGGCTGTTTTTATTTACATGTTTTGCGCTATAATGGTGTAAAGACACAAAACGGGAGAAATTGATGAAAACTTCTATCTTGATTGTCGAGGACGAATCGAAAATAGCAAGATTCATGGAATTGGAGCTTCTCCATGAAGGCTACGGCGTAAGCATAGCGGAAGACGGAAGAAAGGGGCTCGAGGAAGCCGAATCGGGAAAATACGATCTAATCCTTCTCGACTTGATGATTCCAGGGCTGAACGGAATGGAAGTCTGCAGAAGGATACGCCAATCCTCGGATGTCCCTATAATTATGGTAACCGCAAAGGACGACACAATGGACAAGGTTACGGGTCTTGACAACGGAGCGGACGATTACGTTACCAAGCCATTCGCAATAGAGGAGCTCCTTGCCCGCATACGTTCCGTCTTGAAGAGAAAAAATTCCAACTCAGACAAGCCGGCTTCAAATAATTGCCTGATTTCCTCAGGGAACCTTTCCTTGAACCACGAAGAGCGCAAGGTCATGTTCGAATTGCATGAGATAGACTTGACTAAAAGGGAGTTCGACCTTCTCGAATACCTTCTTATAAACAAGAACATGGTGCTTACGCGTGAGCAGATTCTTGAAAATGTTTGGGGCTACGATTATTACGGCGACACGAACATAGTTGATGTATACATAAGGTATCTCAGAAGCAAGATAGACGAGCCTTTCAACCAAAGATTCATCGCCACAATAAGGGGTGTAGGCTACGCGCTTAAGGATGAGTGATATGAAAAATACTTCAAAAATATCAAGCATGCTGAAAATATTCTATATGCCATTGGTAATTCTGTTCAAAGGGCTGTTTGTCTTGATCAAAAATATCGGCAAGATAGTTTCTTTTCCCTTCAAAGCCGCAAGGTATCTGTTCGAAACTTTTACCAGCCTTTTCAGGTTTTCAATGGGCTTCAAGTTTTCATTCTACTACTCCGCCATGTTCGTCATGCTCCTGTTTCTCACGAGCTTCGCAGTAGTTGTCGGATTCAAGGCGTATGTCGAAGTGGAGGAGACAAAAACGATGCAGGAGTTTTCACTTGCCGCCCAAGCAAGCATACTTTCGGATGGTCCTGACGGAATTGACCGATTGAAGACTGCGGCTGAAATAGAGCACATAGATGTTGAGCTTCAGAGCATATCCGGCGAAAGAAAATTCTATTCGGAGGTTGATCCAGACGATTCATTTTTCGACTTCAAGGAGGATGAGCTCCCAAATTCCGACTGGGACTTTTTAAAAATGGAAACCATCGAGCTGGAGGCAATTTTCCCGGACGAAGCCCCCGCATACAGGCTTCATCTTGCAAAGAACCTCGAAAGGCAAAACGAATTCATGGCGATGCTGCTGTTTGCCCTCTTTGTTTTCGACCTTCTCGGAATAATCTTCATTAGCGTAAGCGGCTTCAGAATGGGCAAACGCATGATGCTCCCGATAAAGACCATGACCGACTCAATAAAACACATAACGGTAAACGACCTCGACACCAAGCTCGATGTTAAGGGAGCCAAGGATGAATTAAAAGAACTGGCGCTCACCTTCAACGACATGACAGGAAGGATAAAATACGCCTACGAAAAACAGAACCAGTTTGTGTCCGACGCATCCCACGAGCTTAGGACTCCCATTTCCGTGATACTCGGCTATGCCGACATGCTTGACCG
>PKTO01000207.1 GCA_002869095.1 Clostridiales bacterium | reverse complement strand
GGCATGGCCGATTTTGATGTTGTGAGCGCCAACATTTATACCGAGGAAGATGAAACATTCATAGCTCCATACAAGATTTATGAGATTGGTGGCGTAAAGCTTGGAGTTTTCGGCCTTACGACTCCCGAAACTAAATTCAAGTCTCATCCGGACAACACCATAGGTTTGGAATTCAGGGATCCTTCGATGGTGGCGGAGATGATGGTTGATGAATTGGAAGACGAAGTCGACATCATTATAGCTCTTGCCCATCTGGGTCTTGACGACACTTATGGCCTCACAAGCGAGAAGGTTGCCATGGATGTGGACGGAATAGACCTTATAATAGACGGCCACAGCCACGACAAACTGCCTGAAGGCATGATGGTGGGAGATACACTGATTGTTCAAGCAGGAGAGTACGACAAGAATTTGGGAGTAGTTGAAATTGAATGGATGGACGGAGATGCCACAATCAGCGCCAGCCTTCTCGAAAAAGAGAATGTGACAATCGAAGCTGATCCGGAAGTTTTGGAGCTTGTTGAGGATATAAAGTCTGAATATCAGGAGCTGGTATCGCCGGTGGTAGGAACAACTGAAGTTGTTCTTGACGGAGAACGCGGAATGGTAAGAAAAGGGGAAACCAATCTGGGAAACTTGCTGACAGATGCCATTTTGGATGCCACAGGAGCCGATCTTGTAATGACTAACGGAGGCGGGATAAGGGCTTCCATCGATGTTGGAGAAATCACAATCGAAGAAATCATTACAGTATTGCCGTTCGGAAACACTGTGATCGTCAAGCCTTTGACCGGAGCCGAAGTAAAAGAGGCTTTGGAGAACGGGGCTACGGACTATCCGGAGTTGAAAGGGGCTTTCACCCATGTTGCCGGTATGACCTACCATATAGATTCTTCAAAACCAGCCGGCAGCAGAATAATGAATGTAATGGTTGGAGGAATGCCTCTTGACCTTGCAGCCACCTATGAGGTTGCGACCAATGACTTCATGGCAGCCGGAGGCGACGGCTACACAATGTTTGACGGCAAGGAGGAGCTGATGCTTCTCGGAGGAATGGAAGAAGTCCTCATGGACTACATTGAAGCCAACGGAACTGCCGGCGCTAAGGTCGAAGGCCGCATCACCGAATACGTTGCTCCAGTTGTTGAAGTTCCCGCTGCGGCGGAAACTTATGTAGTCAAGTACGGCGACGTGCTTTGGAGAATAGGAAGGCAATTTGGAGTGGAATGGCAGATATTGGCGGAATTCAATGAAATGGACAATCCGCATTTGATTTTCCCGGGACAGGAGGTTCTGATCCCAGTTCAATAGCGGTTTGTTATATGCATTCAATTGGTGTATATTGAATTTAAAGCAGCCTAAATGGCTGCTTTAAATTTTCGTTATAAAAGAGAGGCTAAGGGATGAAGCAATCGTATAGAAGATATTCCGAATACTTGAAAGAAAAATACGGAAAAAAGACATATAAGCTGCCCGTGAACCTGCCGGTGAGCTGTCCCAACAGGGACGGCAACCTGTCAACCGGGGGATGCATATTTTGCGGAGAGGATGCTGCCGGTTTCGAAATGCTGAGCTTGAACCTTTCGGTGGAAGAACAGCTGAACAAAAACAAAGCCTATATAGGCAAGAAGTACAATGCGGAAGCATTCATAGCCTATTTTCAAAACTACACCAATACATACATGCCTCTTGATGCATTCAAGGAGAGAATGGAGGAGGCTTGCATAGCCGGCGTGGTGGAGATATGCGTTTCGACAAGGCCCGACTGCATCGATGAAGATTATTTGGATGTGCTTGAAGATATTTCGAAGAGAAGAGGCGTTTCAATCTCCATAGAGCTTGGATTGCAGAGCGTGAATCACAAAACCTTGGAAAAACTGAATAGGGGACACAGCCTGGCTGAATTCATCAACTGCGTAGGCATGATAAAACCATATGGATTCGACATAGGAGCCCATATGATACTTAATCTTCCGTGGGATGACGACGGAGACGCAGTTGAAGCCGCCAAGATACTTTCGGCATTGAGAATACAGACTGTGAAGCTGCATTCTTTGTATGTTTTGGAAAACACATATTTGGGCGATTTGTACAAGAAGAATGAATTTGAAATATGCACCATGGATGAATACGTTGAAAGGGTTGTTCTTTTTTTGGAAAAACTGGATCCAGAAATTGCAATACAAAGGCTATTGGCAAGAGCGCCAAAAGAAAAAACGCTTTTCTGCAATTGGGATGCAAGCTGGTGGAAAATAAGGGACCTCATCGAGGAAAAGATGATTGAAAAAAATGTCTGGCAGGGAAAAGGGTACGATTATTTGGTGAATCGTTCAGTTGAACGTTTTGCAAAAAATTAATGATAAATATGTTACTCTAATTAAAAAATATGATATAATACTCAAGGCGAACAAAAGAAAAGGAGGGTGCTGAGAATGAAAACAAAAATAGGCATAAACGGTTTCGGCAGAATAGGAAAGCATGTATTGAAAATTGCTCTTGAAAGGGACGATTTGGAAGTTGTTGCAATCAACAGCACTAGCGGGCCCGAAAAGCACGCGCACATATTCAAGTATGATTCCATGTACGGTATTTATCCGAAGGATGTAAGCGCCGACAAGGAAACACTTTACGTAGGGGACAAAAAAATCAAGTTTACCGCATTCAGAAATCCAGAAGAAATTCCATGGAAAGAACTTGGAGTGGAAATAGTGATAGAATCGACAGGAATATTCAACAACAGGGAAGACGCCTTCAAGCATGTGAAGGCGGGCGCGAAGAAAGTTGTTTTGTCTGCTCCGGGTAAAAATGTCGATGGGACCTTTGTAATGGGTGTGAACGAATCCACATATGACCCTGAGAAGCATGAGATAGTGTCAAACGCCTCATGTACAACCAACTGCCTTGGTCCGGTTGTGAAAGTCCTAAACGATTCGTTTGGAATCGAAGAGGGCCTTATGACGACTATTCACGCGTACACAAATGACCAGCAGCTTTTGGACAAGCCACATAAGAAAGACCCAAGAAGAGCCAGATCCGCAGCGCTTTCGATGATACCTACTACCACAGGCGCCGCAAAGGCAATTGGCCTTGTAATACCTGAAATGGCAGGCAAATTGAATGGAATGGCCGTAAGGGTGCCGACTCCGGTGGTTTCACTCGTGGACCTGGTCGTAAATCTCAAGAAAGAGGCAAGTGTTGAGGAAGTAAATGCGGCAATGAAGAAGGCTTCTGAGAATGAACTGAAAGGAATACTCGGATTCAGCGAATTGCCTTTGGTTTCAAAGGATTTCACAGGGGATTACAGATCATCCATTCTCGATGCCGACCTTACCTCAAAAGTCGGAGATAAAATGGTCAAAGTCGTTTCATGGTACGACAATGAGTGGGGCTATTCAGCAAGGGTGGTCGACCTTGTAGGCTACATTGCAGAAAGGCTGTAGCATCCACAACCGGTATATGCCAAACATCAAGCCCCCACATGTGGGGGCTTGAGTTTGAAGAAGAAATCTTAAACTTACAGACTGAAGAAAAAGTCCGCCGAAAGGCGGTATTTTCGTTTTACAAAAAGGAATCTCCTCAAGAATGTCGAATATAGTAAT
>PKTO01000281.1 GCA_002869095.1 Clostridiales bacterium | reverse complement strand
TTTCCCCGGTGACTTTTTCCGGGAACTTTGAATGGTCGGTTGTGGCAAGCTCTCCGGCGACATTGAAAAGTTCCCTCTGGACATCCATTATGGAATCTTTGATTGCATCGTCGTCAATGAACCCTCTTGCAAGACCCAACGCGGAATTCAATTCGTCAATCGTTCCATAGCTTTCCACCCTGATATGGTCCTTGGGAACGCGGGTATTGTCATAAAGGCTTGTTTCTCCACCATCTCCGCCCTTTGTATATATTTTCATCAAGCCGCTCCTTTCGCCTTTATAAGGCATCTTCCCTTCCGCTTAAAATATGTTGCCTGTCAGGCGCGCAGTCGAAAAAGCCGCCTGAAGGTTGTAGCCTCCGGTTTCCCCGTCTATGTCCAAAACTTCTCCAACAAAGAAAAGTCCCTCCACCTTTTTTGATTCCATTGTTTTGCGGTTTATTTCACTGGTGTCGACTCCACCCCGTGTCGCCATGGCGATGTTGAACCCTTTTATTCGGCTTATTTCAATTCTGTCTTCGGTCAGAAAGCCTGCCAATCGCTTTCTTTCCGCCTTGCCCATCTCGGATATGGAAAGCCCTTCGCATATGCCCGCCTTTTTCATTCTGTCGATGCAGAATCGTTCCGAAAGCCCTGCTTCCCTCAGGTATCTTTTGACTTTTGGAGGAAGGCTTTTGGACGCCCGCTCTGAAAGCTTTTTTTCAAACGAAGCTCTGTCTTGCCCTGAAAGATAGTTTATTTCAAGTATGTCGCCCGGCTCAAAGTCCCTCGAATTGTTCAGAACGGCAGGGCCCGAAAGGCCTTCATGCGTGTAAAGCAGCGGGCCCTCGAAAGACCTTAGTTTTTTGCCTTTGCGCCAAAGTCCAATTACAACCTTTTCGAATGAAAGTCCTGCAAGCGAGCCTCCTTCAAAACCCTTGCAGACTACCGGCGCAAGGGCCGGCTTGACAGGCACAACGGAATGTCCGAGACTCTCTGCGAAAGCGTATCCGTCTCCCGAAGACCCGGTTGAAGGGTAGGACATGCCTCCGGTCGCCAATAAAAGAAATTTTGATTTAAGCTTAAGGTTTTTCGTTTCAACCCGAAAACCATTTTCCGTTTTTATTACTCTTGCCGCCTTTTCATTGCATAGTATGTCGACTCCGGACCGTCGCAGTTCTTTTTCCAGCACAGCCAGTATTTCCGAAGCCTTGCCCGATTTGGGGAAAAACTTGCCGTCCTTCCTTTGCTCGAAGCTTACTCCCCTCTTTTCAAAAAAACTCAGCAGCGCCATATTGTCGAAGCCTTTGAAGGCAGGTTTCAAGAAGGTCCCCTTGTCTCCATATTTGCCTGCAAATTCATTCAGGTTTCCGGAATGGGTGAGATTGCACTGACCGCTTCCCGAGAGCAACAGTTTTTTGCCTATCCGGTCATTCTTTTCAAGTATTGCCACTCTGGCCAAATGCTCTTTCATTGTGATTGCCGCAAACATTCCCGCGGGTCCGCCGCCTATTACAATCGCGTCATACGACATCTTTTTCGATTTTTGCTCCAACCGCTCTCCCCCTTGTCAACATGCAGTAAATCGGTACTATATACAAATAAAAAGCAAACGGTATGAAAAGGCTTCCAACGCCTATTGATGCGGCGGGAACCGCCCCCGCAATGTTCCATGGTATGAGGGGCGCCATTACAACAACCGAATTCTCCAGATCCAATGCAAGCCGCTCCCTTCCATCCCCCATGTAGACATCCTGGTTCTTCATTATTTGAAACACTATCACTATTGCGAGTGTCTGAGTGCAACCTATCGCAGAAGCCAGGAGACTGGCCGCAATAACAACGGGAAAAACGCCCGCTTTTTCCACCCACAATCTAATTTTACCCTCTGTTTGATCCATTAAACCCGCCTTGTCCAAAATGCCAGAGTAGGCTGCGGATATCAAGACTATGAGAGCTATGTTTATCATCGATAAAATGCCGCCGCTTCTCATTATTTCGGAAAGCAGTCCCGCTCCCTCCAGGCTGTACCCCGAAAAAACATATTTCAAAACGGCTTTTACCGTCTCCCCCTGATACAGTACGGCCACCAAGGCACCGGTTGCAACGCTCATGCCCATCGCATATTTGACATGTATGCGGAATGCCGCTGAAACGAACAATACAATCGCAGGCAGAAAGGCCCAGAATCCCATTGAAAACTCCATTCGCATGCTTTCAAGAAAAGCCGTTTCGACTCTGCTGAGGGGATTGAAAAACGAAACCGCCAAATAAACGAAACAACTCGCGGCAAATGGTACTGCAGCTGTCCTGAACATGTTTTTGACATTCCTGTACAGGTCGGTGCCTGTCAATATCGAAATCAGGTTTGCGCTCGAAGACATGGGAGAACACCTGTCGCCGAAATAGGCTCCAGCGATTATGGCTCCTCCTGCGACATTGGCATCCACTCCCGCCGACTTGGCCATCACAAGCAATACCACCCCTATGGTTCCCGCAGTTCCGAATGCCGTTCCGAGAAGAAACGACATAAATGAGCTCAGCAGAAACGCAAAAAGTATGAAAATCTTCGGGTTCATCCATTTGAGTCCGTAATATCCTATTGCGGGTATTGTTCCTGCCGCCATCCATGTCGATGTTATCGCCCCTATCAGCATGAATATCTGTACTATCAGCATTATTCCCTCCGTGCCAGAAATCATCATTTCAGCTATTTCCCTCAGTGAAAACCCCTTTTGCCGTGCCATCCATCCGAACATGATGATTCCCGCAAGAAGCGGCAGCAACAGGTTGACCTTGGCCGCAACCGCCAAAAGCAACAGTGCAAATAAAATTGTCGAAGCCAAAAGCATGTTCATCAAACCGCCTCCTGAAAGTCCCGCTTTTGAAATAGTACCACTGCAAAGGCAAAAAAAAAAGAGCCAAAGGCTCTTTTAGTAAATTTTCACTTCATACTGCTGTTTCAGTTCGTTTATTTTTTCCATGTAAACATCTCTTTGCTTTTCGGCTGCGAGTCTTTGCCCTATTTCATTTTTCACTTCTTCGTATGCCCTGACCGATGCTTCCTTCCTGTCTTCAACCTTGATGAGGTGGTAACCGAACTGGGTTTTAACCGGTTCGCTTATTTGGCCGACTTTCATCCCAAAAGCCGCTTCCTCGAATTCGGGAACCATTTTCCCTCTTTCGAACATTCCCAAGTCTCCCCCGTTTTCGTTTGAAGGGCACTTGGAGTATTTCTTGGCGGCATCCTCAAAGCCGAATCCACCGTCGATTTCAGCCTTTATGCTTTTGGCTTCTTCCTCGCTGTCCACCAGAATGTGTTTTGTGCGCACGCTTTCAGGCGTTTGGAAGTTGCTTTTGTTTTTTTCATAAAACTCCTCAGCCTCTTTTTCCTCGACACCTACGCCGGCAATCGTCTTGTTTACAGCATATTGCTTGAGTATGTTGGCCTTGACCGTCTCAAGCTGGGCTTTTAAAGCTTCTTCCCCATCCATTCCATTTGCCATTGCGTAAAGATAAAAAAGCTCCTGATTGATAAGTTCATTCAAAACATACTCCCGTCCCTTATCGTTATTGAACTGGGCCGCACGCTCCGGTCCAAGGCTTTTGATCATCATTTCCATCTCTTCTTTGAGTATTTCCCTGCCCCCTACTTTTGCCAAAACATTTTCGCTCATTTAATATTCTCCTTTGAATTTAGTATAATGACATGATAACAGAAAGCTTTAGGGCTGTCCATTTACAGGATCCATTTCCTATCCCTCAGCAGAGCTTCTATCTTGCCGCCCGGCTTGACCGCATCCACTCTGACATCTGTCATGTCCATATAAAGGCGTATGGATTCATCACACAAATTTCCGCCCTTCATTGCGAACACGCCGTCATTCATTGTTTCTCCGTTAATGATGCCCTTTTTCTCCATTCCTCCGAGTATAATCCCCATTCTCATGTGTCCGTCATCCTCTTCAATGAAAAATCCAGCCACTCTGTCCAGATTTTCCTTGGAAAAATTTTCAGAAATGAAGGCCCGGCTGTCCAAATGGCTTATGTCCACCATCCTTCCCCCTTCGAATGTGATTCTCCGGTTGTTCAGAAATTCCATGGAATTCCCCTCGCTTCCAAGGACCGTCCCATATCCCTCGGCTGTTTCCCTGTGGACAAGAATCTCCATGCGGTTCTTTCTGACTCTCCAGAAAGAGTCTTCGGGCAGCTTTAAAGTCATTTGATTGAAAAGGGAATTGATCATTATTTTTTCGTATCCCTTCCCATTGAACATCACGCACATTTCGTTGAATGCATCTCTCATATGTTTCACCTCTCCAATCCATTAAACCATAAATCAAGCATATCCGCCACAGGCACAAACAGCGGGCGGAACAGGATTCACCATCCTGCCCTCTTCCGGAAATGCTTTTTCATTCCCTTTTTTCAAGGCCTGCCACGTATCCATAGCCCTTGTAGACCCCAACCCTGACATCGATGATGCCTTGATTTGAGTCATACTGCAGTTCCTCTCCGGTGTTTTCCTCAACATAGTACCTTTCAAGCCCATAGTAAAGATATGCTTCGTATGGCTTTGGAAATTCGCCTTTTTCACGCAATCCGGAAATTTTCGCCTTCAGATAGACCCCTTCGGGCGGCGACTTTCCCAAAACCTTGTCTATGCAATGATAACCGTTTTCATCCATCTTAAGCAAAACATAAACAAAGCCTCCATTGTACTTTTCAACATCCTGTAGAATTTCTTCCGAAAGAAAATCATGCGATGTCCTGTTTATCTTCAGGTTCAGATGCACATAGTCCCCGCGGAACAAATCTCCCGGGTCGTAGGTTTCAGTCTCCAGAAGTATTTCTACTCCCTGCGTTTTAGCCAAAAGCGGCTTGAATGCGATTCCGCACAATATTACAAGCGGCACAAGCAAGGCGATTGCAAATCCGAGCCTGTTTCTATGAACGCTCTTCATTTTTTATGCCCTCCCTTTTCCTCATTCTTTCAAACCAGTATCCGAAGGCTATGAGCATGAGTCCCCCGATGATGAAAAACATGGATTTAGGCATGAAATCATAAAAACTGTCTACATAGTACCTGAATATTAGAAGGCATACGAAAACAAGGCTGCTTATATGGCCTTTCCTTGTATCCGCAAGAAAATAAGCCATGAGGGCGATGCCGAATATCACCGCGGCCTCTCCCGGGAATTCCCATGGCATGTCGCTCCATATACCTTTGTATGTGAGAGCCAAACCGGAAAACCCTAAAAACAGATTTCCTTCAAGCACAAACATGTCCCCATGTGAAGACAATGCATATTTCATAAAGATGCCGGAAGCAAAAATCACACCCGCAGCCAAAAGGTCGCTTCCCTGCAATTCGTAGATCAGGTCAAGCACCCATACCGCCGCCAATATGTTTTCAACAAACATGAAATACTCCCTGTTTTCAAAAGCCAGCCTGTTGATTGCATAAAGCAAAATCAGCACTGCGGCGAAGTCACAGGCTATTCCCTGATAATCAAAATTACCAAGGCTGTGAATGAGGAGAAGTCCATGCGCAAATAAAAACAGCAGCTTGTCTTTCAGCACATAGGCCATAGGCAATGTTCCAAGTGACCAAAGCAGAAAACTTTTTGAAAAGTGGATGGATATGTTGTACATCTGTTCAACCAGGAAAATGCCCGCCCCGAAAACCAATACCGATATGTATGAAAGGCTTCGTCCCGTCCTGGGATATTCCTTTTCCAAAACCCTTCCAGCCCATGCAAAGCCCAAAAATCCCGATGCAAGCACCGACAATTTCAAGGCATTGCCTATTTGCTGCCAATTGCTGGCTATGAAGCTTATTATGCCCAATCCCACCAGTATCGACCCTATGGTCAGAATTATGCGGATGTAGTTCATGCCTTCCCCCCGGGGTTGGTATGCATCCACTATCCGGACGCCGGTCTCATGGTCTATGACCTCGATCCTCTCAAGATAAGCTGTTTCGTTTTTTATGAATCTGTAGCTGGCACTGCCGATTGTTTTTCTTTTCATTCACTCGCCTCCCTTGCTCTTTCATTTTATCATATAAGGCAAAACTCCGTGTCCCTATGCATGAATTTACCCTCCTTCCACGCTTGCAAACGTGAAAGGAGGGCATTAAAATTGCACTTTTGGTTTTGTTTATCCTACCTTGCGGTTCTCCAATGCATTGTCCTGCTGCTTGATCTTCCAAACACCGATTGTGCAGACGGGAACAACATAAAATACGAAGAATCCCCATGTTATTGTTCCGTAACCTTTGGCTATTAGTCCGATCAGTCCAAATTGCGCGATTACCGCTCCGACTATGAGAAGGGCGATTGTGAGTGTAGTAGTCAATTTGGTAGGCATTGTTTCGCCTTTTTCTTTGTATACCGAATTGATTCTTTCTGTAACTGCAAATATGAACCCTGTGCCAGTTTCGATAAGTGTACCGAAGAGTACCACTTGGAATGTTATTTGGAAGAATGGCGAGCCCAATACCCCAAGTATGTGGTTTGTAGGAACTGCAACTGTCAAAATTTCCGGATAGAGCCCGATCATTGCAAGATACAGAAGTATCCCGGGAACGATTCCGATTATTCCAGCCATGATGCCCGATCCTATTGCCTCTTTCCTTGTCTCAATGTGTCTGGTCGAGAACAATACCGCCGGTATGATTCCCAAATTGTAGAATGCGTATTTGAAGCCTCCGAGGGCCCATCCGCTCTTCATATTGCCTTGGAATACGGAGCTCATGATTCCGTCGCCGTACTTTGTGAAGCATACTACCAGGAATGCGATGTATACTGCGTATAGCAGGAAAGACCAATACGAAAGAAATTTCTCTATTGCCTCCGAACCGTTGAATACAAGCAGTCCGACTCCAACCATCATTCCAACGACTCCAACATAGTAATTGAGTCCGAAGATTTCATTGAGTATGCTTCCGGCAGTCGATGCTATTACTGCGAGTACAATGAGAAGAAGAACGAAATAGCATACTTCATAGAGCCACCACGCCTTGCCGAGCAGTTTGGTGAAAAAGCTTCTGTAGTCATAGGCCTTGAATACTCTTGCGAATTCGAAAGTTGCAGCGCAGACAAGAGACCAGATGACCGTCGATATGAATACCATTGCAAGGAGTCCGCCCAGTGTCCCGAAATTCAGGAAAAACTCTACCAGCTCGCGACCCGTGCCGTACCCTCCTGCGATTACAACAGATTGAAAAACAATACCCGGAACAAAATATTTCTTGAATGTGTCCGATTTTACAAAATTCATGTGTGTTCCTCCTTGATCTGATTTAGTATGATTGCGATATTGACAAACAATTTTTTGCTTCCTTACCACCCCTTTGCAGTTTCGAGTATCTCGTCGGGGATATCCCCTGCCATATACTCTTTCATCGATTCCTCTATAACATCAATTGCCTTGTCTATTTCTTCACGGGTAATTACTAGTGGCGGCTGGAATCTCAATACGCCGTCACCCAGAAAAATTATGATTACCCCTTTTTCCCAACATCTGTAGCAAATTTTTGCCGCCGCTTCCCTGTTGCCTTCCTTGCCTTTCCTGTCCTTCACAAGGTCGACTCCTATGGAAAGCCCCAAGCCTCTTACGTCGCCTATGATTTCATATTCTTCCATTAGGGCTTGGAAACGCTCTTTGGCGTAATCACCGAGATTGGCGCTTTTTTCGATAAGTTTTTCGTCCTTTATGACCTCAAGCGTCTCATGTGCTGCCGCGCAAGCCATAGCGTTTCCGCTCATTGTAAAGAGATGCGCCGGAGCGTCCATCGAATCCATTATTTCTTTTCTTCCCACAATTGCGCTGAGAGGAACTCCCGAGCCTATCGACTTGCCCAAAATCAGCATATCCGGAACCACGTCGAAGTGTTCTATTCCGAACCACTTCCCTGTGCGTCCGAAACCCTGCTGCACCTCCTCGCTTACGAAGAGTATTCCATGCTCCCTGCACATTTCGAAAAGGGCTTTCATGTATCTATTGGGAGGGACTATTAGCCCCCCGTCTCCCTGAATCGGTTCGATTATCACAGCCGCTATGTCCTCGGGCGGCATGTAAGTCGTCATTGCCTTCTTTAAAGCCCCCAGACACTCGAGGCCGCAGCTTGCCGGTTCTTTTCCGTATCTGCACCTATAGCAGTCAGGATACTCGATGTGCTCTATTTCTCCCAGGAGAGGTCCTATTTTCCTCCGCATATTGAGGCTTATTGCGCTTAATGACAAGGCTCCGTATGTAGAACCATGGTATGCTCCTATGAATGACACTATTTTTTTTCTTCCCGTGTATGCTCTTGCAAGCTTTATGGCCCCGTCGTTGGCGTCCGAGCCGCAATTTCCATAAGCCACCTTCTTTTCATAGTCACCTGGCGTAACGCCAATAAGCGCCTCCGCATATTTGACTAGAGGTTCCGAGTACATGTAAGCCGCTGTGTAGGTTATGTATTTTTCGGCCTGTTCCTTTATCGCATTCACTATTCTGGGATGAGCATGCCCTGTATTCAGAGCCGAAGCGCTCGAAAGCAAGTCTATGAATTCGTTTCCGTCGAAATCCTCCAATATGGCTCCATGCCCTCTTGCGACCGCCAACGGATAATAAGGCATCCTTGCAAATCCGGGATATACTTCCGCATCCCTTTCTATGATTTTTTTCGTTTTTTCCAGTTCAAAAGCCATTAATTCCCCTCCGTCCAATTCTTCTCAACCAGCCTCAGCCTGTCCAAGAGAACATCCGCATCCTTGCCTATTCTGAACCTTACACTATTTTTGCCAAGACCCTCGAAATTTTCGCCGGAAACCGAAAGCACCTTGACCTTCAATAACTCCCTGTAAAGGTCGACACCCTCGTCGGGATGCGTAAGCGTCATTATCGGAACAGAAAGGCTCGTCTCGAGAGTCCCAATGGTCTCGATTGATTCAATGATTCGTTTCTTTGCCTGCGCTATTTTCTCTCTGCTTTCGGCTAAAAAATCTTGGTCCTTCAAGGCTTCAACCGCCAAAAGCGTTCCGATTCCGGTTACACAAAATGGGATCGATATTTTTCTGTAGACGTCCATGAGTTCCACCGGGCCCAATGCATATCCTATCCTCATTCCCGCCATTCCGAATCCCTTTGAAAGAGATTTCAATACCATTATGTTGTCCATTCCGTCAAGCAGATTTACAGCCGAATTCTCTTTTTCCATGAAATCGCCATAAGCTTCGTCAACCACGACGCAAACGCCAATGCCTGCGGCTTTCTTTGCAATTCGGGATATGACCTGCAAAGGGATTATCTGGCCGGTCGGATTATTTGGGTTGTCTATGTAGCAGAATGCATGCCTTTTTTCGATTCCATCCTCGAAACGCACTCCGTCGAACTTGCCCTTGCTTGCCGACATGTCCACAGTTTCGTATATTCCGCCCATGCCTTCCACATCCATTCCAAAGTCCGGAAATTGCGGGCTATGGCCAAGTACTGGGGTTCCCTTGTCTATGAACATTTTATTTATTTTTGTTATGGCGTCCATGGATCCGCATGCGAGTTCTATCTGCCCCTCGCAAAGCAAGGCATTCCCGCTCCAATAATCGATGATCGCCTTTTTCAGTTTGGCGTCTCCATGAGGATAATTATTTACAATGTCCGGGTCAAAACTCCCCAATGCCTCTCCTACACCCTCGGGAAAACCGAATGGATTTATTCCCAGTGAACAGTCAATCCAGCCCGGTCCGAATTCCTCGGGTACATTGGCATAGCTTTCATGCTCGATTTTGCTCAAATGCTTTCTTGTCTTGTACATCACACACCTCCATTCATTTTTCTTTTTATATTAATCACGCAAATACCATGCCACTTCTTTTGCAAATGCTTGGCCTTTTTGCAAAATCGTTGAAAACAGAGGGTTGCCGCCTTTGAAAAATACCATGTCGCATGATAAAAGATGCTCCGCCGTTTTGCCCGCAAACGGTTCGTGTTACATTTTGGAGCACAATATTTTGTGTTTTCCGCATTTTCAAAATATTCTCAAATCGCAGTGCGGCCTGCAATCAGCTGACGGCTTCATATTTCAACGTTTAAATAAAAAATTAAATTTTTAAGTTTCTGTTTACATATGATGTTGCATAATGTAACATGTAACATAAGTCCGATACATTATTTGCAAAGGAGCCTAATCCATGTCCAAACTTTTATGCGAAACTTTAAAAAGCCTTACCCACAAACCCCAAAGATCCAGTAAAAAAAATTACTTGGATGATTTTTTCATTGACCATATTTTTCCTTCAGTGGCAAGGATATACCCTCTCAAAAACAGGGCTTTGATTCTGATCGACAAGGATGACAAAATACTTTCCATCGTTTCACACGATTCGGATTTCGAGGAATTCGATTTGACAAACAGGGTTTTTTCATTTTCCGAATCAAACTCAAAAATGCACAAGCTGATGATAAGATACGACAAGTCCACCCTCTATTTGCTTAAAAACATTCAAACCGCCCTGCATTCAAACGGATATTCCCTTCTATTGATATCCGAAAATGATGTTCCGGAAGCATTTTCGGATCTTTCCAGGATATATGAGAGTATGGAAAATATTGCGGTGGAGGATGAAAAGCGTCACAAGTCGCACAAGCAATTGCTTGATTACCTCGATGCGGTCGATGACGGAATCTCCGCCTGCGACAAGGACGGGAATGTCACTTATATAAATTCAAGCGCATGCCAATTGATTGGAGCCGACAAAAATAAGGTAATTGGCCAAAACCTCAACAACCCCCCATTCAAGGACACAATACTTGTGCAGATAATAAAATCTCAAAAGCCTCAAATGGACTTCGAATACGACCTCTATTACAGCGGCAAGCGTTCACACCTGATGAACTCCGCTTATCCTGTGTTTGACGACAAGGGGGAAATTATCGGCGCCATCGATATTTTCCGCAGGATAAAACGTTCCTACCAGATAGCCAGCAACATGGCCGGCCACAGGGCTACTTACGAATTCAAGGATTTCATAGGCAGCGGTCCCAACCTGCAGAACAAGATCAACCTTGCAAAGGAGTTTTCAAACATAAACAAAAATACCCTTCTCGAGGGTGAAAGCGGAACAGGAAAAGATCTTTTTTCACAAGCCATGCATAATTTCAGCGACAGGAGGTCCGGTCCCTTTGTCGCCATAAACTGCGCAAACTATCCCATAGACCTTTTCGACAGCGAATTGTTCGGATACGAGGAAGGAGCTTTCACGGGCGCCCAAAAAGGCGGAAAGTCCGGGAAGTTCGAATTGGCTGAAGGATGAACGCTTTTTCTCGATGAAATAGGCGAAATGCCTATGCAGCTTCAGGCAAAACTGCTCAGAGCAATCGAAACAAAAGAGATCACGCGTTTGGGCAGCAACAAGACAATAACCATAGACGTTCGGATAATAGCCGCAACCAACAGGGATTTGGAGAAGATGGTGGAGAAGAAACAGTTCCGGGAGGACTTGTACTACAGGCTGAAAATACTTTATCTAAAGCTGCCTCCATTGAGGGAGAGAAGGGAGGATTTGTTCGAGCTTTGCCAACATTTCATAGAACAAATCAATCCCGAAATGGAAGTCCCTGTAACAGGAATTTCTGATGAAGCGCTAGATTTGATTCGTTCATACGATTGGCCGGGAAACATACGCCAGTTGGAAAACATGCTTTCAATAGCCATGTTCATGTCCGGAGGAGGAATCCTTGAAATAGGCCACTTGATTCAAGCCGGCCTTGAATGCCCCGGGGATAGTTCATGCCGCCAAAAGAACCTTGAGGATTCAAGCATGGATATACTGCTTGACGCACTCGAAGTCAACAACTACAATATAAAGCAGACTTCCGAAGCGCTTGGAATATCAAGAAACACAATATACCGCAAGATGAAGAAATACGGCATCGAAAGGAAATAAAAAAAGCCTTCCCCGGAAAAAACGGGGAAGGCTTTTTTCAATTGCCGCTTCCTATTGTCCTCCACGCAAGAACACTTTGTTCTTTGAAATGGCTCATATGGCGTTCCGCCTCCGACATATCAAATTTTAGAATACCGCCAACTCAATCATTACTTTTTTCGATTAGACTTGCCGGCTTTTAGAACTTATACTGTTCAAAGAGTCAAAATACATATAATTTCACAGGGAGGCTTTAAGATGAAAAAAAATATCAAGAATATTTTGATTATGATTGTGCTAGTGTCAACAGTTGCCGTTTTGGCAATAGGATGTTCTTCAGAAGATTCCGCCGTCGGCGAAGAATCCGTAAATACGCCGGAAGTTGATACCTCATGGACCGACGTCCAGGATAAGGGAGAAATAATAGCTGGCATGTGCGCTATGTATCCGCCTTTTGAATCCAGAAATGGCGATACCGATAAAATAGAAGGGTTTGACATTGACTTATCCGCCGCTTTAAGTGAAGAGCTTGGAGTAACAATTGTCAATACCGACGCAGAGTTTGTCACCTTAATCGAAGGAGTCAAACAAGGTAAATACGATTTGATAATTTCGGGGCTTTCCCAAAGAGATGAATTTGATGGCAATATCAACGTAACCGATCCATACTATACGGTTGATGTTTCGATTGTTGTGCTTGACGATAATAAAGAGATCAACTCTTTGGACGATTTGAAAGGTAAAGTCGTCGGTGTTCAATCCTCAGGCTCCGCCACTGAAATTCAAGCGGAAAAAATAGAAGGTTTAAAGGAATTGAAAAGGTACAATTACAATCCTGAAATCTTCTCCGACTTAAGGGCCGGCAGAATTGACGCATTGGTTGTAGCTTACACTTATGCAGTTACCGAATTTAAAGCGCATGGAGATATTCGGGTTCTTGACGAGCCTCTTTCCAATACCGACCTTGTTATGGCGTCTGCTTACGGTTCGGACGAATTGACGCTTAATGTAAACAAAGCATTGCAAGCCGTAAAAGACAGCGGCAAGTATGACGAACTTGTGGAAAAATGGTTGACAATAAGATAAACAGATATTTGGATATTGACTTATAAACAGTCAATATCCTTTTTTAGGAGAACAAAATGGACTTTTTAATCGTATACAGGAATTTGCCATTCATTGCTGAAGCTACATTCAAGACACTGACTCACACGGTAATCGCTTTCGCTTTTGCCTTGGCAATAGCTTTTATAGTCGGCACCCTCCGTTCATTCAAGTTGAAAGGTATTCCGAAACTGTTACTTGACTTTTATGTTGAATTTTTCAGGGGATCTCCTCTTTTAATACAACTGTTTTTCATCTATTATGGACTGCCTAAATTCAATATAGTACTGGACAGTTCCACCGCCGCAATTATTGGGCTTGCCTTAAACGGAGGCGCATATATGTCCGAAATCATTAGAGCCGGCATTCTTTCTGTTGATAAAGGGCAGTATGAAGCAAGCTATACTTTGGGTTATACATGGTTGCAAAAAACATGGCACATCATACTTCCTCAAGCAACAAGAATTGCGGTCCCCTCTTTGGTGAACGGTTTTTCCGGAATTCTAAAAGGAAGTTCTTTGATCTCCGTGTTGTCGATTACAGAACTCACCAGGGCCGGCCAATTGATTTATACCCGCACTTCCAAGCCCTTTGAAATATATTTGGTGATTGCACTGCTATACTTTTTGATGACATATATTGTTTCTTTGCTTGCCTTGAATATTGAAACGAAATTATCTGCAAAATACAATTAAGGAATGATTAAAATGATAAACAACTCAGTCGAAAATATAATAGAAATCATCGATATCCGTAAATCTTTTGGCGATTTGGAAGTATTGAAAGGGGTCAGCCTTTCCGTAAAAAAGGGCGAAATCATTTCAATTATCGGCTCAAGCGGTTCTGGTAAAAGCACTTTGCTTAGGTGCATCAATCAACTAGAGCAAATCGATTCGGGAGAAATTCTCATACACAAATGTTCAATCAATAAAAAAAGTATTCACAGGAAGGAAATGCTCAAAAAGACCGGTATGGTATTTCAGCAATTCAATCTTTTTCCGCATTATAATGTTCTTCAGAATATCTCGAAGCCGCTTATGACGGTCAATAAATTCAGCAAAGAAAAAGCGTACCAATTGGCTTTGGATACTCTTAAAACGGTTAAGCTGGAAGATAAAACCGACAACTATCCTCTCCAATTGTCCGGCGGCCAAAAACAGAGGGTTGCCATCGCAAGAGAATTGGCAATGGGCTGCGAAATCATCTTATTCGACGAGCCAACTTCGGCTCTGGACCCAGAACTTGCATTTGAAGTTTTAAACACAATTAAATCTCTTGCAAATTCAGGACGAACCATGTTGATAGTTACACATCATATCGACTTTGCCAAGGAAATTTCGGATAGAATACTTTTTATCGATGATGGAATCATTTGCGAGGAAGGGACTCCCTGCCAAGTAATCCTTAATCCTGAGAATGATAGAACAAAGCAGTTTTTAAATAAGATAAACAAGCTTTTTTAAGGAGATGTGACTCAGATGAAACGAAACATAGATAAATTGAATGCGGCACTGTCGATGAGTAGAAACATCATAGGTATAAAATTTTTGTACAACGAAAGCGAGTTCAACTCTTGCGAAGTTCCGCAAGTCAAATATAAGCTTTCGTATTGCAAGATGATCAGTCTTGTGTCTAAAGGGAAATCATTCAAGGCAAATCTGGAAAACTCGGAGTGCAACGGGGCCATAAATGCCTTGGGACTCAAAGAGCCTGGCAATGCAACAATTTCAGGCAAAGCATATTATAGGCTTGGAATGTATGATAGCATAGGAACTGCTAAAAAAACTTTAAAAGATGTCACTATTATTGAATCAAGCATTCATGGGGTTACGGCTATGCCTCTTTAAAAATTCACGCTTGAGCCCGATGTAGTCATGTTGATAGTCAATCCGTATCAGGCAATGAGAATAATTCAAGGCTATTCGTTCCATTACGGCGCGCCCAAAAACCTCAAGTTTTCAGGCAACCAGGGAATCTGTCTGGAATGCACAGCTGCGCCGTTTGAAAACAATGATATTAACGTTTCAGTCCTATGCTCCAATACCAGATTTTCAGCCAAGTGGGATGACAGCGAACTTGGGATTGGTCTTCCTTTCAATATGTTCGATAGAGTTGTTGACGGGGTGGTAAGGACAATAAATCCAAGCGAAACTGACAAAAGGAAAAATGGCGTTATCAAAAGAAGCAACGACATCGGGTGTCATATTGATGTAAAGCTTGGCGAAAATTATTATTTGAAGTAATTTAACATATGTATCTGTCGGGCTAGCATTCCTTTTATAAAAATAAAACTACCCCTGCAATATACGGGGGTAGTTTTCCTGCAATCTGAATTCAATGGACTTGAATAGTTTTTATCAGTATAATGACGGGGAAAAACAAGAAATTGCGGTTGTGACTTTTTTAAGCGGATTGTATATCCTGTGGCTCACATTCTCCTGTATGTAGATGCTGTCTCCCTCTTCGAGCACATATTTGTCCTCTCCAAGATATACATGGAAACACCCTTCCAAAACAAGAATACATTCGTCCGCCTTATGGGACAAGTAGTCTTCATTGCTCCAGCTTTCCGGATCCATATGGACGTAAATTATTTCCATCTTTGGCCTGATCATTTTGTTTGCGGCCATTGGAGTAACAAATTCATATACCATTGTGCTGTTGGGCAAGGCCAGCTTCTTGCGTTTGTCGGCCTTCACCAAAAAATGATCCGCATTTTCCTCTGAAAGAAAACTGTAAATCGGAGTATCAAGAGCAAAAGCAATTTTTCTAAGTGAAGAAAGCGAAGGTTCGATAATGCTTCTTTCGATCTGCGAAATATAACTTGCCGTAAAATTGACCTGTTTCGCCAACTCACTCAGTGTCATGCCTTTTTCCTGTCTAAGCTTCCTTATTTTTGCACCTATCATAAATTCCCTCCAATTCTTTTATATTGCCCGACTGCTTTAAAAGCTGAATAAATAGTTCATGAACTCCATATATTTTCACTATTATTTTAGCATAAAATCATTTATTTCTCCACTTTTTAATATTCATCAGTCAAGAGCTTCGTGTATGTCCTTGTAGGACGGCATTCCGCAAGTGGATTCGGCTTCCTTTACCGCCCTTTGAACGGCTTGCGCAACAGCGTCCGCCGCCATTATGCCAACCGCGCTGACATCAGCTTCAGCTTGGCCGGTCGACATGACGAATATAGAGTCACCATCCAGTTGAGTGTGTGACGGCCTTATCGTTCTTGCAAGTCCATTGTGCGCCATCTGGGCAATTTTTTTGCATTCGGCCTTGTCAAACTTGCCGTTTGTCATTACAACTCCTATTGTCGTATTGCCCTTGAAAGAGTCCTTTTGGGAGTTGTTCATGCCTACGATGATCTCTTCGGCATCCAATATGTTTTTCTTTCCTTCGTCAAGAACTCCAGCCAGAAATTCCTTGCGCTCCGGACTGTATATGTTTCCAAAAGCGTTGACAGCAACTACCGCTCCAACATAAAGCCCTTCAAATTCAAAACAAAATGTCCCGAGTCCGCCTTTCATCGCATAATCCA
This sequence comes from Clostridiales bacterium, assembly GCA_002869095.1. GTDB lineage: Bacteria > Bacillota > Clostridia > Peptostreptococcales > BM714 > BM714. The sequence continues at coordinate 6,313 of PKTO01000281.1, read as the reverse complement.
TGCCTTTAACCTTGCCTACTGTCGCCCCTGTTCCGGCGCCGTAGCTGCCCTCCTTCAGACAATTGGCTTCCGAGGCTTCCGCAGCCGCATACCCCGCTTCTTTGCCAGGTCTGGTCCTGAAATCTCCATAAGTCAGGTCGAAAAGCACTGCCCCTGTCACTATAGGCACTTTTGTAACCCCTACATCGAATCCTATATTCCGTTCCTCGAGATACTGCATTATTCCGCCTGCCGAATCGAGTCCGAAAGCGCTCCCACCCGACAAAAAGACGGCGTGTACCCTGTCGACGAGATTTACCGGGTCAAGCAAATCCGTTTCCCTTGTCCCCGGGGCTCCGCCCCTTACATCTACACCTGCAGGCGCTCCATTCTCCGCAATTACAACAGTGCAGCCGGTAGCTGCCTGTCTGTCTTCCCAGCTGCCGATACGCACGCCCGGCATGTTTTTTATATCGGTTATAGAAATCATACCACCCCTCCTTATCCCATGGTCAAAACCTTGATTATTGCAATCAAGACACCGGCTACTCCTTCTCCTCCAAGAATTCCGGATGCCAATACCGTTCCACGATTCTTGCTTTCCTCGTCCCTTTTCCCAAACACAAGCCCAAGCAGTCCGCCGGCAAAAACCGTTGTGGAAATGAACATCGGCAAATATATTCCCAGGCCCAAGGTCATGCCCGGAATATTAAGCATGTAAAGAGCAAATCCTATAGCAAATCCCCAAAAGAAAGCTCCCTGATTCGGCAATCCTCCAACCATGGTTGAAACCGCGTAGGCCTGGGGCGCAGGCAATTCGGTGCCAGGTCCGAAAGTTCCATAAGCCTTGAACATAATAAACAGCACGCTTGCGGAAACCAGAGCTCCGACAATTCCTCCAACCGCCTCCGCCACAACTTGCGCTCTAGGATCCGTACCCAGTATGTGCCCTGATTTGAAGTCGTTCAACACATCGCCTGCCAATCCGCAGGCGACCGCCACAACGGCAGCTATGAAAAATGCTTCTTTCATGCCGATTGCTACTACAGTTCTTACCGCAAGCAAAACTATTATGCCGAATATCTCCATTGGATTGATTCCTGTTTGTCCCGTAATCGACGCTGCCATGGCCGTCGTCAGCCATATTCCCGCAATCGCCAGCAGGCTCCCCGCCAGAGGAATGCCTGATATAAAAGTAAGAAGAAATACAGGAAGAACAATCGAAACGAATGTCCATCTGCCATTAAGTCCCTCTATCGTCTTTCTTCTGAATATGGGTCCATAGATTTCCTTTGCCTTGGGCAGTATTCCTTTGAACAAAATACCAATTCCCGTGCCGACCATAAGCCCTATGCCCAAGCTGTCCTTGAATGCGGTTGCTGCGGCAACATCGGCAAACCACCCCCAGGCCACGCCTATGGGTATGATTACGAAGTATGATGCAAGAGCTCCCAGGAACCACACTCCCGTGAAGAGCGGCCCGATTATGTAACCGATGGCGATTGCCATCGGGGAAATCCAGAAACCGAAGAATATGTTTTTTGCGTAAAGGCCTTTCGCTGTCCAAGCTCCAGGAATTTTTCCGAACCAATCCCTTAAAACAGTAAAAAGCGCGGTGGCAGCCATGGACGAAAAAAGAAGCCTGGCCTTCAAGCCGCCTTCGTCTCCTGCAATTACGGTTTCGGAAGCAGCTATTCCCATAGGGAAAGGCAGTTCTTCCTTCACGATGAAGTGGTACCTGACAAGCGCGGTGAATACCATTCCCAACAGGGCTCCCGAAAGAGCCACCGCCGTGACTTCCCAATAAGAAACCGAAGCGTCCGCCTGAATCATCCAGATTCCCGGAACAGTGAATGCAAGTCCGCCTGCAACCATGCTTCCCGCCGACATGGCGGTATGGGCCGTGTTTATTTCATTGAGATTGGTATTTCCCATCATCCTAAGCAATGTCATGGAAAGTACCGCCACAAATATTGTGGGCCATGGCAAAGCCCCCATTCGTAAAGCCACATACATTGAGCTTGTCGTTATGACAAGTGCTCCCACGACACCGATAACCAGACTCCTCGGCGTCAGCTGTTCCTTTAGATTCCTTGCCTGGTGCATGTAGAGCCTCCGTATTCATGTATTTCAGGAAAGCGTCAAAAAAAGCCCTGTATCAGGGCTCGGAGTAATTGCATTGTGTTCATCAAACTCCATTTTGCGAGCAGGTACAGCTCTTTGGGATACCGTCCTGATAACTCATTTTACCATAAAATCATTCCAACAAAAACATCCGCCGAACTTCGGCGGATGCGAGATTGAATAAAAAGTCCCAATTCAAGCGACTGCTAAGATAATATTTTATCCAGGAATGTCCTTATTCTGGGATGTTCGGGATTCACAAATATCTTGTCGGGCGGACCGGACTCTACAATCCTGCCGTCTTCCATGAACAGTATCCTGTCGGAAATTTCCCGGGCAAAGTTCATTTCATGGGTGACTATCATCATTGTCATCCGTTCTTGTGCAAGGGCCTTTATGACTCCCAGCACCTCTCCTATCAATTCAGGATCGAGAGCGGAAGTCGGTTCGTCAAACAGCATTATGTCGGGATCCATGGCCAATGCCCTGGCTATTGCGACACGTTGTTTCTGTCCTCCTGAGATCTGTGAAGGATAGCTGTTCTCCTTGTCCGTAAGGCCAACCTTGTTCAATATGGCTTTCGCTTTTTCTTGGGCTTCCTTCTGGCTTCTGTCCTTTACAATTGTCTGAGCTATCATGACGTTCTCAAGAACAGTCATATGAGGAAACAGATTGAATCCCTGAAAAACCATACCCATTTTAGCAAGCCCTTCCCGGACCGTGGTTTTGTCGATCGGTTCGTCGTCGTCCCTGTCTTTCCTGCATGCGATTCTGAGACCTTCGATTTCAACTATTCCATCATCGATTGATTCCAATTGTATCACTGACCTCAAAAGCGTGCTCTTCCCTGCTCCCGAAGGACCGATTATCGAAATTATTTCTCCCCTGTCCACTTGCAGATTTATCTTGTCCAGCACTTTCAAGGGTCCGAAATTCTTTGAAACATCTTTTATTTCAATCATTTTCATGAATCCACCTACTCATAGTACGAATATTTTTCTTCCATGCGGTTGAATGTCAAAACAATCACCGAGGTCAACACAAGATAAATCGCAGCCGCTATGAAAAACGGGGTTATTATGAATTCCCTTGTCACAATTTCCTTGGCATTCCTCAGTATTTCAGCCAAGGCTATGACTGCCACAAGCGCAGTGTCCTTGACGAGAGTGATGGCTTCATTGCCAAGTGGCGGAAGTATCCTCTTTACTGTCTGGGGTATTATTATTTTACGCATTGTCTGGCTGTAGTTCATGCCCAAAACCTTTGCAGCCTCGTACTGCCCCTTGTCTATTGACTGTATCCCAGCCCTGAAAATTTCCGTCAGGTAAGCGGCGTAGTTCAGTATGAAAGTCAAAGCGGCGGGAGCAAACGGTCCGCTCCACCTTATGCCCAATACGGGCAAGCCATAGTAGGTGAAGAACAATTGGAGCAGAAGGGGCGTTCCCCTGAAAACCCATGTGTACAAACTTACCGCCTTGCTTAAAACCTTGTTTTTTGATATTTTCCCCAAGGCGCACATGAGTCCGAGAGGCATTGAAAAAACGGCCGTAATGGCGTAAAGCCCCAGTGTGACACCGCTGCCTTTCAATATATACAAGGTGATGCTAAAAAGCTTTTCCAAATTCTCCAGCTCCTATTTCAATACGATAGCTTCTCCGAACCATTCCTCGGAGATTGCGTCTGCTGTTCCATCCGCTTTCATTTCATCCAAAATTCTGTCAAGCTCTTGACCGAAGTCAGTGTCTTCCTTGCGGTAGCCGACTCCGTATTCCTCGTCTGTGAAATAATCGTCCAGAACCTTATACATGTCAGGCTTCTTTGCTATATAGTATCTTCCCACAATTTCATCAACCACTACTGCATCTGTTCCCTCGTTTGCCAAGTCAAGCAATGCCTCGACGTTGTTGGAATACTTTCTAACATCTTCAACCTTGTCGGCAACTTCGGGTTCGCTGCTCAGGGCTATGTCGGAGCTGCTTCCCAATTGAACGCCTACAACTTTACCTTCCAGGTCTGCTTTCGTCGCTATGTCCGAATCGACCCTTGCAACAATTATTTGCCTGTTGTTGAGATAAGGTTTCGTGAATCCCATCGTTTCTCTGCGTTCATCAGTAATAGTCAATCCGTTCCATATTACGTCAATGTCTCCGTTTTTCAGACTGAGAGCAATCCCATCCCAATCGACAGGTTTTACAACAAGCTCAACACCCATTCTTTCTGCAACTTCTTTTGCCAAATCGATGTCAAAACCGACTATGTCGCCATTGTCGTCCCTGAATCCCATTGGCGGAAAACTGTCGTCAAGGCCAAGGACAAATTCGCCTTTTTCGATGATTGCTTCCAAAGAATTGGGTTCAGCCGCCGCTTCCGGTTCCTCCTGCTGCGTACATCCCGCAAATACAGCCACGACCATGGCCAAAACCATAAACAATACTAGAATTTTTTTCAATTTAATCTCCCCTTCTCTTTTTGATTTTTCAATTTACAGCACAGATGTATTATACTTTAGCGAACTAAATTTGTAAAGCATTAATGCAAAAATGAAAAAAAGAAAGACCTTTCGGTCTTCCTCAGTCTTTTGCCGTCATCTTGTTTATGGCTACATAGTCGATCATGCCGATGACCAGGAATGCCATAACCATGTATATTACGCCGATTGCCTTCTGACGCCATCCGGTCGCATAAAGAACCCATCCTATGGCTGAAAGAAGCATTATCCGTCCATGGATGCCCATTGTCTTTGTCAATATCCTGGGAAAGTCAATCTTTTTCCCCGCCATGCTTTTCCCGTATCCCAGACTGATGATGAGCGACACCAGCATCGGGACAACAAGTATGGCAAAATCCTTACTCGTCATAAGTCACTTCCCTTTCTATTTATGCCCCTCTTTTGGAACTATGCAAATGAATTTCAGTCTGCCTTCTCCCATGTTTCTGAACTGATGGACGATGCCCGGAGGCACATAGGCATATCCGCCGGCTTTTATTTCATGGACCGCATCTCCAACTTGAAGCTCGCCCAGGCCCTCGATAATATAGTTTATATGGGGCCAGTCATGCACATGTTTCGGGGAAAAGCCGCCCGCACCCAGTTCGAATTCTCTCATTACATAATCCGCCCAGCCTTGGTCCGGACCGACTAAGATTTTCATGAAAGCGTCTTTCGCTTCAGGATTCGCGACTTTTATTTCTTTCAAGGTATCCATATTGGAAACAATCATGCATATCACCTCTCGATTTTTTCTTTATTATACACCATTTCAAACCTTTGCGTAAATTCTTTGGCCATAAAAATCCTCAGCTTCGCATGCACAAGAATCATTCCCCGTTAACGGAATGTCCTCCGAAAACATTCCTCAATGCTGAAAGAACCTTTCCGGCATATGTTTCATTCTTGATTGACCTGTACCTTTCAAATACCGAAAGTGAAATCACTGGAGCCGAAACTTCCCTCTCCAATGCCTCTTCCACTGCCCAGCGGCCCTCGCCCGAAAAATCCACCGATCCTCTTATTCCTGAAAGGTCTCCGTGCATTTCGAATGCCTTTTTCATGGATTCCATCAGGAATCCTCCTATTATTGAACCATTGTTCCAGATTTCGGTCAATGATTCCATATTTATGTAGTAATCGCTCTCGCCTATTATTTCGAAGCCTTCTCCGATTGCCTGCATCATTCCATACTCTATTCCGTTATGAATCATCTTGACATAATGCCCGCTTCCATAAGTCCCTATGTAGCCATATCCATTCGGCCTGCATAACGCTTCCAGTAAAGGCTGTATGCGGCAATAAGCTTTTTCGGTTCCCCCAACCGTCATGCATGCTCCCCGCCTGGCTCCCGAAATGTCTCCGCTTGTTCCCACATCCACGAATTCTATGCCCTTGCCTCCAAGGTCCTTTGCACGTCTTATGCTGTCCTTATAGTGTGAATTCCCGCCGTCTACTATCAAGTCCCCGGCATCGAGATGTTTTTCGATTTCATATATAATATCGTCCACTGCTGTTCCGTGCGTATCCATTATCCATATTATTCTGGGCTTGTCCAATCTTTTGACCATGTCTTCAATGCCGAAAGCCATGCCGGCACCGAAAGAAACCATCTCTCTCGCCTTTTCATTGTCCCTCTTGCATACTGTGCCTTCGAATCCATAATCCAAAAGATTCAAGCAAAGGTTCCATCCCATTTTCCCCAGCCCTATCCATCCTATT
>PKTO01000102.1 GCA_002869095.1 Clostridiales bacterium | reverse complement strand
TGGCGGTGCTGTCCTTGAATTCAATGATTCTATAGCCGTAGCCTTTTTCAACAAATTCTTTTCTTACGCTTTCAATTCCCATGTCCCTTTTTCCTCTCATTCCTTTTATATTTTTTGTTTGTCCGATTCAAGCAGCTTTTCAAAATCGTGATAAACCATGTCCTTGCCGCGCCTCTTGCAAAGGTATAGATATTTATCCATCCTGGAGAAAATGCTTTCTCTGGTATCTCCTTCACGTATTTGCGTAACCCCAAAACTGCAGGTGATATTTACTTTACCAAAGCTGCTTCCTTTGATTTTCGTTCGGAGTCTTTCAACGAATTTTAGTGTAGTGGCGGTATCGGTTTCCGGAAGTATCATAACAAATTCCTCTCCGCCCCATCTTGCGAAAACATCTATTTTGCGCGTCTCTTTAATTACCATCTCCGAAAGTTCTTTCAATACAAGGTCGCCTTCCATGTGCCCGTGAGTATCGTTCACTGTTTTGAAATCATCGACATCGAACATCACAATGGAAAAAACGCTTCCATGCCTTTGCCATCTTTCCAACGCTTTTTCCAATTCATTTTCAAATGCCCCCCGGTTCAAAGCTCCGGTCAAGAAATCCTTCATGGAAATTTCCTCAAGCGCCATGCTTCTTTCATACTGCCTTCTTTTATATACATTTATCTCGTAATCCCGGAATAAAAGAAATGATGCCGTTAAAACGCTGTATATCGTCACAGCTAAAACTATCGAAACATCCGGTTCCTTTTCCCCAATCAAAGTAATTGCCAAAAACCCTGTTATCATGAATATCTTTACTATCAATACGTAAATCCAACGGTTGTGGATTGTTACCAAAACAACCATTGCCAAAAACAGACCCATGGTCTGGATAAGGAAATTTACCGGTTGGTAAATCCAATATATATGCAGAAATGAAGAGATGGCAAAAAGCTCCATCAAGGTCAATCCTTTAAAATAGTCGGCATAATTGTCGCTGTAATCGAACCAACGGTAGAAAATCAGGAATCCGATAAAGAATACGCACCTGTAGAATATAACCTTTACAAATAATTCTGTGTTTGCAAGCGTAAAATAATCGGGCAAAATGAAAAGGAAGTTCATAAAAGCCACTATCATTATTATTCGTCTGGTTATAGGTATTGTTTTTTCAGTATAAAACAGGGAGTATTCTTTTTCTATCTCTTTGTTGATGAATTCTCCCTTAAGTTTGGAAATCCGGTATCTTCTTTCCATAAAATCCTCGGCTCCTTCGCTTTCGCACTTCTAAGATTGATTATATAATAAAGTCCGCCTTTCAACAAAGGCGGACTTTATTATTTTTTTCAAATTTTCGGTTTTTATGCGGTTTGCAACCATTCGGTCTCAAAAGCTTTCCATTCTCTTCTTCAGATTTCTTTTATGACTGCTTCCACCCATTGGCCAAGTTTCTCGGAAGCGGCATTTGCCGTCTCCACAACTCCATCATGTGTATGTTTTTCTTTGCTTATTCCTGTAGCCATGTTTGTTACACATGATATGCCCAAAACCTTCATTCCAAGATAGTTTGCCAATATGGTCTCTGGAACTGTCGACATTCCCACAGCGTCCGCGCCCATTGTGTTCAGCATTCGAATTTCCGCCGCAGTTTCATAGTATGGTCCAGTCACACCTGCGTAAACCCCTTTTTCATATCCAATCCCAAGCAGTTTGGCTGCATTTTCCGCAATGGCAATCAAATCTTTCGAGTAGGGCTCGGACATGTCCGGGAAACGCGTACCGAAACGCTCATCGTTGATGCCGATTAACGGATTGTCCTTGAACATGTTTATGAAGTCCTCGATTATCATCAGTGTTCCCGGTTCGAATCCCCTGTTGATTCCTCCGCATGCATTGGTGACAATCATGTTCTCCACGCCCAATGATTTCATTACATAAAAAGGATATACAACTTCTTTCATTGAATACCCTTCGTAAAAATGGAACCTGCCCTTCATAGCCAAAATATCTGTTTCCCCGATCTTTCCAAAAATGAGTTTGCCATCGTGCCCTTTCACCGTCGACACCGGAAAATGCGGGATGTCGGAGTAGCCGATTTCAAGCGATTTCTCTATGGACTCTCCGAAACGTCCCAATCCGGATCCGAGCACCACACCTGTTTTGGGTTTGCCAATCATAATTTTTTCTATATATGCCGCGGATTCTTTCACCTTTTCGTACAAGTTTTCCATGATTCCCTCCCATATTCATACTTTTACCCTATTGATATTAATTAGATTACTTTAGTGAAAATCCTTTTTTTCTTTTTTGTATTGACAAAACCTCAAATTGCGTTCATACTGTTTATATTCATTATATACAGTATGAACAAAGGGGCTTATATATGGACATTATTATTTCAAACTCAAGCAAGAATCCTATTTACATGCAAATATCAAATCAATTGAAGGAACATATCCTTAAGGGCTCATTGTCGGAAGGCGAGGCTCTCCCTTCGATACGGAGCTTGGCCAAAGACTTGAGAATCAGTGTAATAACAACTAAAAGGGCTTATGAAGAATTGGAAACTGCCGGTTTCATCGATACGGTTGCCGGAAAAGGTTCTTTTGTGGCTGCGCAAAACAGAGAACTAATTTTCGAGCAGCGGCTCAGAAAAATCGAGTCGAAACTCGCCGAAATACTGGAAGAGGCGAGCATGATTGGACTGACTTCGGAAGAACTGGCGAAAATGCTTAAATTGATTGAGGAGGATTGAAATGGAAAATGTACTGGAAGTGAAGAACCTTACAAAAAATTATGAGGGCTTCAAACTCGACAATTTGTCGTTTTCCCTCAAGAAAGGCTATATAATGGGCTTCATCGGCCCAAACGGCGCAGGAAAAAGCACGACAATTAAACTGATAATGAATCTTGTCAAAAAGGACTCTGGAAGCATTCGTCTTTTCGGAAAGGATTATCAGGAGCACGAAAAGGCTGTCAAGGAACGCATTGGTTTCATCTATGACCAAAACCATTTTTATGACGACCTGAAAATGGGAAAAATGAAGTCCCTTATGTCTGTTTACTATCCTTCATGGGACGATGGTCTTTTCTACAGCTACATGAAGCGATTCGGATTGAATCCAGAAAAGAAAATCAAAGAATTGTCCCGCGGGATGCAGACAAAATTTTCTCTTGCTCTTGCTCTGTCGCATGAACCGGAACTGATAATAATGGATGAGCCCACATCCGGCCTCGATCCCGTTTTCAGAAGTGAAATCCTCGACATACTGTCAGAAGTAATTGAGGACGGGAAGCGCTCGGTGTTCTTTTCCTCGCACATCACTCAAGACCTCGAGCGCTCGGCGGACTTTGTAACATTCATTAATGACGGCAAGCTCGTATTCAGCAAGGAAAAGCATTCGGCACTTGAAGACTATGCCGTGATAAAGGGTCCAAACGATATATTTGATCCGATGGAAAAATACGAAGGACTCATTGGCTTCAGACGTGACAAATACGGATTTTCAGCACTTTTCAAAAGAGAAAATGCAACAAGCCATTTTGACATTGAGAGTACTCTGATTGAAAATCCAAGCATCGAAGACATAATGCTTTACACTGTTAGGGGGAATTCAAATGCTTAATCTTCTAAAAAAGGA
>PKTO01000182.1 GCA_002869095.1 Clostridiales bacterium | reverse complement strand
CCTGAGTATGGTGACGCGCCAAGAGGCGTCGGCATCATGGACGTCCCGCAGAATGTCTTCAATGATTCGTTTTGTCGCCCCGTAAGGACTGTTTGTTGAAAGGGGCATTTCCTCTGTAAGTGGAGGTTGGTTTCCTTCCCCGTATACGGTGGCCGACGAGCTGAACACAATGGTCCTGACACCATGTTCCTCCATTGCCTCGAGCAGGCAAAGTGTTCCCGACACATTGTTGCGGTAGTACTTCAAGGGATTCTCAACCGATTCCCCAACAGCCTTGACCCCAGCGAAGTGGATGACGGACTCTATTTCGTTTTCCGAAAAAACTCTGCCCAGAAGCGTCCGGTCGACCATGTCACCTTCATAAATACCCACTTCTTTTCCTGTTATGCCTTTTATGCGAGCGAAGACTTCGGCTTTGCTGTTTGAGAAGTTGTCTACGACGACGACTTCTTCTCCGGCCTGCAAAAGCTTGACAACCGTATGGCTGCCTATGTATCCCGCGCCTCCTGTAACCAGAATGCTCATATCAATTCCCTCCCTGCAGATTCTCTTTGTTTTATAGTCCTTATTTCAATATGGGGCGCCCCCACTCCTTCACGGGCAGGAAATTTGCAAAAAAAAAGACCCGTTTATGAGGGGTCTTCGAGATTGAACAAAAAGACATGAATCAAAGCTTGAGGCCTCTGACTTCCAGCCTCTTGATCCACAGGAATCTTTCGACATATATCACTACCCCGCCTTTTTTGGCGGTTGCGCTTTTGTTCATGTGAACCTTTATACCGTCGACGTCGTGGGTTTCAAATTTGAAGGGGTCTGTCGGCTTAGCCATTACAACGAACGGCATGGGTGCCGATGCTCAGCCACCGCACTTTTGTATGTCGACCACCAAATCCTCGGCGCCTTTCGATTTTATAAGGTTCATTGCCTTTTCATCTATTGAAATCTTCATTTCCATCACATCCTTTCAATTTACATTATACCCGCTATGGGTATTAATAATCTTTATTATATCAATGTTTAATATATATTTCCACGGGTATACATAAATTAAGCAACATTGATGTTTCTCAATCAACCGACGATACTATTCCGAAGGGACTGAGACCACCAAAACACTTTGAATTTGAAGATGTTTCTCAATCAACCGACGATGTTATTCCGAAGGGACTGAGACCACCAAAACACTGTGAATTTGATTTGGAAGAAAGATCGGAAATCATATCGACTACCAAATGAAAAACCGCACCTCTTTACGGGGATGCGGTTTTTTGTTGTTTATGAAAAAAAATTCCAAAACACTTTTACGACAAACATGAAAATTCCCATGAAAAAACTTATAAAAGCCATCAGGCCAACATACGAAACCCATTTTGGAACGATGCCCTGGCGGCCTTTTCTGCCCCAAATCTGGTCGTTCCTGTTCTTCTTTATCTTTTTGCCTTCGATTGCGGCTTTCCTGGTATGGTACCTTATCAGATAGTAATTGACCAGAAACAGGAATATTGCCGCCGCAAAAAACAGAAGAGCCACTCTGACTAGGATGCTCATTTATGTTCCCTCTTTCTTCCGAAATAAAGGTAATAGGATACGTCCCTTCCCTTGAAATCCTCTGTGAGCTCCTCGACTTCGACCTCGTCGAAAACGCTCTCCATGCTCTGTTCGAGCCGCCGGTCCCTGTCGCAAGACCATATGACGCATAATCCGCCATCGTTCAATACGCCCTCCACAACTCCCATGAATCTCTTGGTGTAGACTTTTTCGTTGCCTTCGTTGACAAGGAGCATGGGACCGTTGTCTATGTCAATGCTCACTATGTCGAAGGACTCGGTTGAATTCATGGCGTAAACATAAAAATCCTCAATGTGAAGGGATGCCCTTCCCTGGTCATAGCACGATTGTTCATATGTATCGAAATATCTGCGGTTCCAGTCCACTATCACTTCTTCCATTTCGATGACATCGATGGACTCGATCCTTTCGCATCTGCACGCCTCCGAAACGGTAAAGCCCATTCCCAAGCCGGCTATGAGGACCGACAGGGGCCCGTCCCCCCTCATCCTGTCAACAGCCCCTCTTATCAGAAATTCGGAGGAGCCGCTGTTGTATGTGGCCATTATGAAGACCCCGTTGATTATTATTTCATAGTCTTCCTCTCCGCCCCTCATGCACTTCCAAAGCTGGAGCTCGGAATGTTCTGTAAAGACATTCTCAAGCAATTCTCTTTTCTCGAAAACCATGCTTTTCACCACTCTTTTCTGTCTTTCATAAGATATTCGACAGATTTCGCGGCAATCCTCTTTACAATTGTATCCTTATCCTATATTTATGAAAAGCGGATCCTTGTCCATCTCCTTCAGGAACTTCAGAAAATCCTTGTATGTCACCGTAAGGGTTTCCGTATTGGCGTTGGGGTGGAAATTCACTTTTTCACTTCTTTTCAGAGTGTTGTCCACGACCACCTCGACCTTGTTGTCCGTGTCGTTTATCAGGTTGAAAGGCGATACTGCCCCGCTTTCAACACCCATATACTTCATGAGCCTCTTGTCCGAACCGAAGCTAAGGCCTTTTTCCCCAAGCTTGGTCTTGAGTGTTCCAAGATCGGCCCTTTTAGTATGCTCAAGCACTACAAGGTACTGCCTGTTGCCTTTTGCGTTCCTCAAAAACAGGTTCTTGCACTGAGCGCCTTCCATTCCTTCGGAATATTTTGCGGCTTCCTCGCTTGTGAAGACGGCGGGATGCTCGTGTTTTTCATAAGCGATTCCAAGCTCATCGAGTTTTTCGTATACTTTTTGTTTTCTTTCTTCCAGCATTTCTATCTTCCTTTCTGAATCTTATCTCTTTTTTTGTTTACCTTTGCAAGAAGTCTTCCCTTTGGGGCGAAAAAACGTCGAGCACAGTGCCGGCCTTTATGCATACGCAGCCATGCTCCTCTTGAGACGCGGCGTAAAGGCTGTCCCCTGCCTTGAGCAGCCTTTTTTCGCCATTTAAGGAGAACTCGAACTCTCCGCTGACTATGTAGGCGATCTGCTCGTGCACGTGCTTGTGGTCCGGGGCAACGGCCCCCTCTTCAAATTTGTTTTCCACCGCCATCAGGCCTCCTCCGAAACCCTTTATAGTGGAGTGTATGCCCTCTTTCAAGTCGAATTTTTTGCCCTCTTCATTCATTACAAACATTCATCTTCCCCCTTTGTCGGCTTTTGTATTGTCTATTATCTCCTGCGAGAGCCCGAACTTCTCATCCTTCATGGTACATCCCAAAGGTTCTATATGAACCATTATATCGTAAACTTCCTCGATTGCGTCATGAATCTTCCTTTCAAGCTCGTGGGCTATCAGGTGGGCTTCCTTAACCTTGAGTTCACCGTCCACCTCTATGTCCATGTCTATGTAGAGAAGGTCGCCGAACTTTCTCACCCTGGTCCTGTGGGGATGGTGGGCCCCCTCTACGCTCGAAACTATCTCTAACAGGGTGTCGTATATGGACAAGTCCTTGGTCTCTTCCATGACTTCGGAGCTGGTTTCAAGAAATATGGAAAGCGCCGACTTCATTACCCATATGCTTATTCCGAAAGCGGTCAGGAGGTCCATTATTGGCATGTCCATTAAAAATGTAAAGGCCAACCCCAGCAGTACT
>PKTO01000023.1 GCA_002869095.1 Clostridiales bacterium | reverse complement strand
GCGGGCATTCCCTGGAGTGTGAAGCCGGTACCCGGATTTTCCTGATGTCCCGTCATCCCGGTTATTCTGTTGTCGAGAATTACAGTTACGGTGTTGCTGTTGTTGTATGCTATATCCAGAAGCCCGGTCATTCCGGAATGGAAAAATGTCGAGTCGCCTATTACCGCAACGACTCTTTTGTCGACTGCATGCCGGTTGAACGCCTTTTGCGCCCCATGGCCGAGACTTATGCTCGCTCCCATGCATATGCAGGTTTCCATTGCATTCAATGGAGCGGCCGAACCCAATGTGTAACAGCCTATGTCTCCGGTAACCATTATGTTTTTCTTCTTGCTGAGCTCATAGAAGAATCCTCTATGCGGACATCCGGCACACATGGTAGGAGGTCTCCCTACAACTTTATCGCTTATTGGCTCAATCGTCTCACGTGATTCGCCTAGCAGGGTTTTTGCTATTATGTCGGGGTTTAGTTCTCCTATGTTGGGGATTTTATCTTTTCCTATGCATTCAATGCCTGCCGCCTTCATTTGCTCTTCCATGAAAGGCTCCAGCTCCTCTATAACATAAAGAGTATCGACCTCTTTTGCGAAAGCCTTTATTTTTTCCATTGGAAGCGGGAATGAAAATCCGATTTTCAAGTAGGAAGCCGTGTCTCCGAAAACGTCCTTTGAGTATTGATAAGCAACGCCTGAAGACACAATTCCGATTTTTCTTTCATTCCATTCAATGAAGTTAAGCGGAGTTTCGTTGGAAAAAGCCTCGAGCTCCTTCAATTTGTCTTCAAGTACAATATGAAGCTTTTTGGCATTGGCAGGTGCCGCGACATATTTGGGAATATTTTTTTCATAAGGTTTGGCGCCAAGCTCCGTACGCTCGCCCAGTTCGACTATTCCTTTGCTGTGGCAAATTCTTGTGGTAAGCCTGTAAAGCACCATTGTGTCGAATTTTTCGCTTATTTCGATTGCCGACTTGATCATGTCCTTTGCTTCCTGGCTGTCCGAAGGCTCAAGCATGGCAATTTTCGCAAACTTGGCATAGTACCGGTTGTCCTGCTCGTTTTGCGAAGAATGCAGTCCCGGGTCGTCAGCCGTAACCAAAACCATGGCTCCGTTTACGCCTGTGTATCCGTAAGTGAACAAAGGATCCGCCGCAACGTTTACACCAACATGCTTCATGGCAGCCAATGATCTGGCCCCGGCTATGGATGCTCCTATGGCCGATTCCAATGCCACCTTTTCATTTGGAGCCCATTCCGCTACAATCTCTTTTTTGTAGGGTGCAATATTTTCAAGAATTTCCGTGCTCGGTGTCCCCGGATAAGCAGATGCATAAGAAATTCCGGCTTCATATGCCCCTCTTGCGACCGCTTCGTTTCCGGTCAGTAATTCCTTCATCTTTTTCACGCTCCTCGTTTTTTCTATTTGTTTGCAGCAATCACGCTTCCAAGCGCGATTGAATTAAGCTTGTTCTCATGAGTGTCCGCCCTCGATACCAATACCACAGGAGCGCTTGCCCCCATTATAACTCCGGCAGAACTTGCCGATGCGAAGTAGCTAAGTGCTTTTCCTATTCCATTGCCCATCTCAATGTTTGGAACCATCAAAACGTCCGCATCTCCCGCAACCGGGCTTTCGTATCTCTTTATCTCCGCCGCCTCTTTTGAAATAGCCAGGTCAAGCGCCATAGGACCCTCTACTGTTACACCTTCTCCGAAAAATCCTTCGACTCCCATTTGCTTCAATTCTCCGGCATCGACAGTAGCCGGCATCTTTGGATTGACTTTTTCCTTTGCCGCAAGGCAGGCAACCTTGACATTTTGATTTCCCAATGCTTTTGCCGCCGCTATGGCGTTCTTGATTATTTTCGCCTTTGTCGGTACGTCGGGATACATGTTCATTCCGCCGTCAGTAAGGTACAAAAGCTTGTGGTATCCCTTCACCTCATACATCATCACATGACTGAGCTGGCTTTCGGTTCTAAGCCCTATTTCCTTGTCCAATACAGCTTTCAGCAGTATCGAAGTGTCAATCAAGCCCTTCATGACAAAATCCGCCTGCCCTCCGCTCACGAGCCATACGGCCTTTCTTGCCGTTTCAGCCAAATCCTGTTCATCGATTATTCTATATCCATTCAGGTCCAGTCCTTTTTCATCCGCAATTGCCCCGATCGCTTTTTCATCTCCGACCAAGACCGGCTCTATTATGCCCATTTCAGAAGCCTCGACAACCGCAGCCAAAACCTCGCCGTCCTGAGCGGCGGCAACCGAGAGTTTCATTTTCTCTTGTTTTTTTGCCTGTTCAATCAAATCATTCAATGTTTTAATCATAAGCCACCTCTTTCGAAAATATTAGTTTGCTCACCTTTTATAGAGCAAATATCATGCCAAGCTAAGACTGCCGTTTTTTCAACATGTTTGTCGAAATTTCAACAAAAAAAGAATAATAAGTGTTTATATGGCGCAACCCCCGTAAACTCATGTTTACACCACACAACACTTATTATATATCTTTTATATTCCATAATCTCTTTTGTTAATTATTTTTAAATTTATTTAATTCATTCATGCAGGCAAGAGTAACCGGATCATTGGGATCCAATTCGGAAGATCGGTTCAGGTATTTTTCGGCAAGTTCCATGTTTCCCATTTCCATTTGGGCCATTGCATTATTGCATAGTATTTCCGGATTTTCCGGATCCATGTTGAGTGCTTTCTTGAAATATCTCGCGGCTTCGCTCAAATTTCCCAAAGCCGAATGGCAGAGTCCAAGTTCATTGAGGGATTCAGCCTGATCCGGTTTGATTCGTATGACTTTTTCAAAATATTCGACAGCTTGGTCCATCCTGCCAAGATTCCTGTAGGCCAAAGCTATGAAAAACAGAAGGTTCCACCACGACGGGTTGACTTCTTCTATTGAAAGCAATTTTTCAAGCCCTGTTTCAAACGCGCCTGAAAGCACTTCGTTGTATCCTTCGTCGAAAATTATTCGGTCGCTGATTTTGATCAGCATTTCCTGCACTTCCATTATCTTGTTCTCGTCATCTGAATTTTCGATGAAGTGTTCCCATGAAAGTTGGGCTTTTTTGTACAGTCCGCTGTTTGAATAATGAAAACCCAAGTGGTAGTAGGGCATGGAAAAATCTTCGAAATCAACAGTCAGTTTTTCCATGAGAGAGAATGCCTCCTTCTCCCATGCCTTGGCGAGTTCCCTGTCCGCCGTCTCCCTGGAAAGAGCTTCGCATACCTTGGCCTTGTTGTATGCGGCATCCAGATTCGATGGATTCAGAACCGTGGCTGTTTCGAAAAATGCAAAAGCATCCTCGAGCCTGTTATTCTCGGCAAGCTCAATCGCACTTCCCGTTATCACTCTGTCCATATTTTCGTCTATGCCTTTCATAAGGCTTGCATAATATGGATTATGCTCAAAAGCGGGATCGGCCGCAATAAGCACAACCATCCCCTCAACCATTTCCTTGACCGACAAATTTTCATAATCGCCGCTGCTGACGCGGTCTGAAAGCTTCTTGACCTGTATTGGCATAGGTATGTTTTTTCTCAGAACAGCTTTTTTCCCTGGGATTGCTATGTCCTTTTTCAGTTCTATGAAAACTATCTCTTCAAGCCTTTCTTCAAGCCTTCTT
>PKTO01000319.1 GCA_002869095.1 Clostridiales bacterium | reverse complement strand
TTTCAAAAATATGCTCGTATTCTCCATATCCTTCCTCTGACAATTTATCCTTTGGGATGAATCTGAGCGATGCCGAATTCATGCAATACCTTAGTCCTGTAGGCTCGGGCCCGTCCGTAAAGACATGTCCCAGGTGTGAATCGGCATTCCTGCTCCTTATTTCAATCCTTGTGCCAAAAAGCTTTGTGTCGATTTTTTCTACAATGTTGCCGGGTTCCAAAGGCTTTGTGAAGCTTGGCCATCCGGTCCCGGACTTGTACTTGTCAGTTGAGCTGAAAAGCGGTTCGCCCGATACGACGTCAACATATATGCCTTCCTCTCTGTTGTTCCAATACCTGTTGTTGAATGGAGGCTCGGTCGCCTCGTTTTGAGTGACTCCGTATTCAAGTTCCGTAAGTTCTTTCAGTCTTTCGGTCTTGTCGAATTCAGTATTGCGATTTTTTGCCATTGCGTTCCCCTTCCTTCCCTAAATCAATATGACCGCGCCTGCTATGAAAATCAGAGTGATTCCAATACAAAAATTGTTTCATTGTCATCACATCCTTATTTTCGTATATACCCACAATCTCCCTTTATACCCCATACGAGTATGAAAACATCCAGAAAGAGGCGCCCGATAGACAGGCGCCTCTTTTCCTAATCCGTTCCCGATTTTTTTAAAGGAGAAAACTGAAAGCGAGTATCTTCACTTCCTGCTTTCAGTTTAACCCATGCGTCACAACAAGTCTTAAACAAACGGTTACATAATAATTAAGAATTTGTAATTATTAATACAAGACCGTTTTCTCGAAACTCTTTACGGTTTCAAAATAATAGTCCGATTCTTTTTTCATGAAATCATGGATTTGAGGAATCTCATATGCCCATCCTGCCGCAGCAAAGTCAACCCCTGCTTTCCTTGCCATTTGCAGACCCGGCTTCAAATCATCAACCATCAGAAGCTGTGACGGCTTAAGACTGAAGGCTTTCATTATTTCATCGAGCGGATACGGATCGGGCTTCCTCTTTTTCGGATTGCTGTCCCATCCGAAGACCATATCCGGGTCGGGCGCTCCATGAAAATTGTAATCCCTCAAAATGCGCTCTTTTTCAGAATGGGAAACGACAGTCAATATGCCCCCCGCCTCCTTGAATTTCCAAAGCATCTCGATAAATCCCTCGAAAAAATCCGGTATTGTCTTTTCTGTGTGCTTTCTCCATATTCCGTATTGTGTCTGTATCTCGTCTTCACTCATCTTGAGTATGTCGGTGCAAAAGGGTCCGAAACCGGGTTCAAAGCACTTCAATATAAACCCCTCCAAAGTATGGAGCGGCATATCCTTTCTGAGTATCCCCATGGTTTCGACGAATGAAGGATAATGTACCTGGGGCGTGCTGTCTACCGCCGTATCGTCGTGGTCAAGCACAAGGCATTTGTAACGCATTTGATCACCTTTCCCGTAAATTGATATTTTTTGCAATTCCGAGTGCACTACATTCTTTCCATGCGTTCGTAAAGCTTGTCTATTTCCGAATCCGGAGTCATCAATTCAAGAATCCATGCCATGATAATTATGCCCGGGATATTTACAAGAAGCCTTGTAATGGCGAATGGCGCTCCCATTGAGGATATTTCAAAAAGCAGCATTGGTATCTTTGTGGTCGACCATGCCCCTATGAAAATCATTATGTTTGAAAATTTGACACCTTTTTTCATGAATACGGCGGCCACCGGAAATGCTCCGTAAAGGGGACCGACTGTCGCAGACCCGAAAAAGAAAGCCAGCAGTATTCCTCTTGCCCCCGATTCTTTCCCCATGAGCTGTATCATTGTCTCCCTTGAAATCCAAACATCAAGAAGCCCAAGCAGTATGAATATGGGAGGGATTATGGACAGCATTTCCGTCAGTGCAAATCCTGATATGTTTATGGCTTCGAAACCTTTTCCCGCATCCCACGCAAACAAGAGTCCCAAAAGGATTCCCGAGATGAGGGCGCCCTTGAATTTCTTGATCATAACCATAGGCCGCCCACCACCTTTCCGATGACGTAAGCCACTATGAATGAAAAAACAAAACCCATCAAATTACGTATAAGGGTAAGGCGCTTGCCGAAATATTCGGCTTCCATGGGTGCGGTCACCATCCCCACCATCATGAGTGATGAGATGAAAGCCCCTATCTGCATATATCCCGCCCCATTGTCGATAAGGACCGAAGCTGTTGGAAAAGCTATGAAACCCGGAATAAGAGTTATAGCGCCGACTACCGCAGACAAGGCCACTCCAATCCACCCTGATTCATCACCTATTATCCTGCTTATGAAATCGGCGTCGAAAACTGCCAGAAGCACCCCTACCAATATCAATATCCCCAGTAAAGCGGGGAATATCTTGCTGAATGACTTCCATGCCTTCTTCAAGGCTTTTTGGGTTTTTTCCCTGCTTTTATGAAAGGACAGAACCAGTAGCAATGCAGACACTCCATATAAATAAATGATTCTCATATTATCCTCCGAAACGTTTCTTACATAATAATATAAAACAAGCGAAACCGCCATCGATTCCGCTTATTCTGATTGCTATTTTCTTACTCTCGCAACAATCCCGCCGTTGGCGGAAAGCAATTCGGCTGTATTTATTTTTACAAGGGAATTCGGGGAACCCCCACCTGTGTATACAAAGTCCTTCTCCATGACTCTTTCATCCACCACGAAAACAGCCTCGTATCCGAATGAAGGCACCCCACCAACGGGATATCCCGTTTTTTGTAGAATGTTTTCAGGCAGCGCCGTCTTGGGCCTTTCAATCCCCAAAGCTTTTGCAACCCTTTTTGATCCGGCTCTGTCTTCGCCTTTCACTATGGCAACAATTATGTTGCCTTGTGAATCGGACATGCAGATATTTTTAACGAAATCTTCGGGACTGGCACCTGCCGTCTCCGCAGCTTCCTCGACGCTGTGGCAGGATTTTTCAAACACAAAATGCTCGCAGTCAACATTGTTTTCATCTATATGCATCTTTAGCTTTTTCTCATATTCATTCATTGATCCGCTCCCCTTATGACATTCTTGATTATTCCGCCTCCCAAAACTTCTCCATCCCTGTAGAAGACCGCCCATTGGCCCGGAGCCGGCGCCGTTTCGGGCTTGTCGAAAACCACCCTCGCCTCTTTCCCCTTTGCCGGGAATATGCTTGCCTGGAGAAACCATCCCCATTGGCAAACCCTTACCTTTGCCTTTATAGGCAAGAGCAATTCATCAAACGGTATGAAATTCACTTTTCCCACATGGATTTCGCTTGCATAGGTTTCGGAATCGTCGCCCAGCACTACGCGATTTCTTCGGGAATCGATTGAAACAACATAGTAACGGCGGTCGAATGTATGGCCGAGCCCTTTCCTTTGACCGATCGTGTAACGCGATATGCCTTTATGCGTTCCAAGCACATTTCCATACGAATCCACAAATTCTCCCGGTATTGCCGCGTTTGGAAAGCTCGCCTCCACAAAATCGATGTATCTTTTGCCGGGAACAAAACAAATATCCTTGCTTTCCCTTTTGCCGGCGGAATAAATGCCCGTCTCCAAAGCAGTTTCCCTTACTTGTTCTTTTGACAAGACATCTCCCAGCGGAAGCAAAAGATGCGAAAGCTGGCCTTGACTCAAACTGTTCAACAAGTATGACTGGTCTTTGTTTTCAGCCTTTGCACAATAAAGCCTGTGTCTGCACAATTCCTCGTCGAACTCAACTGACGCGTAATG
>PKTO01000360.1 GCA_002869095.1 Clostridiales bacterium | reverse complement strand
GCATACATGGAGACACCAAAGAGGCTCTGATATTCGCAGAGAGGCTGAGAAAAGAGTTGTCCGCCAAAGGCATAAGAATTCAGCCTTTGTAAAAATGACAAGGACATCAAAGGACGGTAGGAATGAAAATTGAAATGAAGGCATCTGGAGACAGCGGATTGATTCTTGTATTCGGGGATTCGATAAGCATGGAAACAAACAATAGAATAAGATTGGCGGCAGCGGAAATCGAAGCGCTTGGAATAGAAGGAATCATTGAATTGGTGCCGGCATACTGCACTATTCTTGTCGTATACGACCCTCTCAAAATCGGATTCGAGGAATTGAGGAAGCGTCTTGAGTTTTTGGAAGAATCCACGGGAGATGTTTCGACTCTTGCCGAAAAAAGGAAAAAATGTGTTTTGCCTGTTTGCTATGGCGGACATAATGGTCACGACTTGGAGAATGTTGCAAGTCACAAGGGTCTGACAATCCAAGAGGTTGTGGAAATTCACAGTGATGCAAACTATGTTGTGTACATGATAGGATTCACTCCGGGTTTTCCGTATCTTGGAGGAATGGATGAAAGAATAGCAACTCCCCGTCTGCTTTCGCCCAGGGAGAAAATACCCGCCGGTTCGGTTGGGATTGCAGGAAGCCAGACCGGAGTCTATCCGATGCAAAGTCCGGGAGGGTGGCAGATAATCGGAAGAACCCCGATCCGCATTTTTGATCCGGAAAGGGAAAATCCCGCCCTTCTTTCAGCCGGGATGGTTGTGAAATTCAAGCCTGTAGATGAAAAAGAGTATCTGGAGATTGAAAAGCTGATAGATGAAGGGATTTATGAATTCGAAATTCTTGATGAGGGGGGAGAGGCCTGTGAAGAAAATCAGAATTGAAAATCCTGGCCTGCTGACCACTATTCAGGATCTCGGAAGATACGGTTTTCAAAAGTACGGCGTGAGCGTGTCGGGCGCAATGGATTCGTACTCGATGCAGCTGGCAAACATGCTTGTGGGCAATTCGCCAGGCGAGGCTGTTCTTGAATGCACGCTTGCAGGTCCGGCAATTGAATTTTTGGATGAATGCGTTTTCTCTGTTGCCGGTGCAGACATGCGCCCTTTGCTTAGCGGAAAAAGGGTGCCCAACCACGGCTCATTCAAGGCTGCCAAAGGGGATGTCTTAAGGCTGCAGACGGCGGAAAGCGGAATGAGGGCATATGTGTCGTTTGCAGGAGGAATAGCTGTGAAGCCTGTCATGGGAAGCAAATCGACTTATTTGAAAGCGGGCTTCGGAGGGTTCGAGGGACGAAAACTTAAGAAAGGCGACTGCCTTGAAATAGGAGATTCGGATTTTGAATTTGAATCATGCTATGTTCCGGAAGCGGATGCATGCTTTTGCGGGGCAAAGGAAAAGATTAGGGTTGTTCTTGGTCCCGAAAAGGAAATGTTTTCGGACGAAGGGATAAGAACCTTTCTGGAAAGCGGTTTTGAACTGTCAAACCAGTGCGACCGAATGGGATACAGGCTTGACGGGCCTGCTGTAATGCATTCTGACGGAGCGGACATACTTTCAGGGGGAATAACACTTGGGGCTGTCCAGGTGCCCGGGCACGGCCATCCCATAATCATGATGGCCGACAGGCAGACCACTGGAGGATATTCGAAAATCGCCAATGTTATAACCGTGGACATAGACCGGCTGGCCCAAATGAGGCCGGGAGAAAAAATACGTTTTGAAGAGGTCGATCCGGTTGCCGCGCAGGAACTGCTTAAGAGAAGGCAGAAAAAACTGGATGAAATCGAAAGAGGAATAAGGCAGGGGAAAATGGCCTATGGATCGCCCAAGGAATACAGTGTGCGGCTGGGCGGCAAAAATTACGAGGTATCGGTTAGAGAGGCGATCGGAGAATGACGGGGGTCGGGATGAAAAAAGATTTGGGACATGAAATGAATTCGACAATCAGAAAAGGCATAGAGAAAAGAGGGCTTGAGGATATTTTCTTCCCCGAAGACTTGGAACTTTCGGCAAGATCGATCGACAAAGCCGATTCGGTAATGATAATCACGGGTTTCTGCGTAAAATCCGCTATGGCGGGTGAAACCGACGGCCCCTTGGGTGCTGTTTCGCTGGCAGGCGCCCTCAGGTCTTTGGGTAAAAAAGTTGTAATAGTAACCGATGAATTCTCGCTTGGGATCATAAATGCGGGGCTTGAGGAAAGACGGGTCGGGGCATCACTGGAAAGCGTCAGGAAAGGGGAAGAGTCAATCCTATCCAAAACCCTCATCGACAAATACAAGCCCGACCACATTGTTTCCATAGAGAGAACCGGGAGGTCGTCGGACGGAAACAGCTATTCAATGAGGGGCGAGATTTTAAACGACATAATTCCCCAATTGGATGATTTGTTCATCGAAGCCGGGAAAAGGGGCATAGCGACAACTGCAGTCGGCGACGGCGGAAATGAAATAGGAATGGGCAAGGTAAAAGGGCAAAAGAGAAGAAAGATCTACTTGGGTGAAACCATATGGTGCGAGACACCTTCCGATTACCTTATAGCGGCAAGCGTCTCAAATTGGGGAGGTCATGCATTGGCGGCATGCATCGGCGCACTGAACGGCAGACTGCTCCTTCATGACAGGGAAAAGGAAAAGGATGTTTTGAGAAGCATAGTCGATGCAGGTTCGGTCGACGGGTGCACAAGAAAAAATGAAATGACTGTTGACGGTTTGAGCCTTGAAAAAAATCTTGAAATAATAGATGAACTCAGAAGAATCGTGAAAGAATACTTGCAGGAAATTTAAGCAGGAAATCCAAATTGAACCCCGGCGTGAGCCGGGGTTCAATTTATGTGTTATAACGAACAAAACAATATAGAATAGCGATAAATGTTCGTAAATAGTGCATTATATGTGAAAATATTAAAAAATAATAAAAAATATTTCGGAAAAGCATTGACATGTGGTCCAAATGATCATATAATTCTGAACTATATTAAGTATACAAAATGCAGAAAAACATAAGAACATAAAAACAAAAGACGATGAAGGGAAGAGTAATCTCAATCTGAACTCAAGCGAGCCGGTGATGGTGCGAGACCGGCGGGAGGATTGTTATGAAGAACATTCCGGAGTCTCTGACCGAAATGAAAAGAGTAGGCTCAGACGGAAAGGGACCGTTACATCCCAAGGGTATGAATCCTATGCGTTTGTACCCGTAAGCAGGCTTTTAGCAATTGAGGTGGCACCGCGGGAGATGACCTTTCGTCCTTATGACAGGGATGATGGGTCTTTTTATATTCAAATCAAACAAAGGACAATGAAAAGGAGTGATTTTATGGAAGGCTTGACTATGACGGCAATTGACACAATGTGGGTTCTCATTGCGGCGGCACTTGTATTTTTTATGCAGGCGGGTTTCGCTTTGGTGGAGGCGGGTTTTACAAGATCGAAAAATGCGGGAAACATCATAATGAAAAACCTCATGGACTTTTCCATAGGGTCTATCATGTATTGGGTTCTGGGTTTCGGACTGATGTTTGGAATCACCAACTACGGATTCTTCGGATCCATAACACTGTTTTCAGCAGGTGATTTTTCGCACCTGGGCCTTGGAATCCCGACTGAGGCTTTCCTGATTTTTCAAACGGTATTTTGCGCCACGGCAGCAACCATTGTATCCGGAGCGATGGCGGAAAGAACCAAGTTCCCGGCGTATTTGATTTTCAGTTTGTTCATCACATCGATCATATATCCGGTGGTCGGGCACTGGACATGGGG
>PKTO01000152.1 GCA_002869095.1 Clostridiales bacterium | reverse complement strand
GTATAGGGAATAAGCTTTAAAAATCTGTCCAAATACTTCGACGGCCTCCTGTTTTTCAGCAGAGTGAAGGGGAGAAGCCTGGGAACATAGGTTGCCGCGGCCATTCCCGCGATTAACAAGTATATGCTGTTCATAGCTCTTCTGCCTCCTCTTCGCTAAAAATGAAAACTCCCAAAATGGAAACCGAAATTATCGCGATTATTATCCCCCAGCCCCTTGGGACTGATGCGAATCTTCCGACCAGGCTGTTGACTATTCCCGACAAAATGACAAGCGACGCTATTTTCAGAGATTTCTTGGCCATGGGAGTGACCAGGGCTATGAACATTGCATAAAGCGCTATTCCCATGCTTGCCTGTATGGAATCCGGCAGAGTGCTTCCCAACAGGTATCCCGCAATCGTTCCCACGTTCCAGGACAGATAGGCGGCAAGTTCCAGCCCCATCATGAAAGACGATGTAAGGTTTTCCTTGCTGAAGGAAGCGACCGAAAAGGTTTCGTCCGTGATTCCTAAGGCTATCAACGGCAAAATGGACTTCTTTTCATTTTTGATTTTTCCGGCTATGGAGGCGCTCATCAGAAAATGCCTGAAATTGACTAAAAATGTCGTTAGAACTATACCCAGTGTTCCGGCACCCATTGCAATCATTGTCAAAGCCATGAACTGGCTTGCTCCGGCATAGACTATTGATGAGAACATAATGCTCTCAAGCAACGTTATTCCCGAAGTCTTCGATAGAATTCCGAAAGCCAGCGCAATTGGCAAATAGCCTATGACAATTGGGAATCCGGCCTGGGTGCCTTTCTTGAAGTGAGATGCTTTCTGCCTTGACCGGCAAGTTGAGTTTTCCATAGAATCTCCTGTCAATTGATTTTTAATTCCGTAAGAGTTTGTATATTTTCAACAGGACTGATGCCCGCGGGCTGAAACAAATGCCTCAACGGACCGCCTGATGTAATCTTCGTCCGTATTCCACGAGCAAACGCTTATCCGTATCACTTTCCTGCCTTTCCAGTTTGAGCTTCCGCACCAAACGCTTCCGCCCGACTCAAGACCTTTCAGGATCCTGTCGGTTTCATCGTCTGTTTTGCCTGAAGTAACCACCTGGTTGAAAACAACATCGTTGTGGATTTCAAAGCCCTCCGCCTTCAGCCCTTCCGCAAAGTCTAAAGCCCTGTCGCACAGACCGTCAACCAAGTCTGCGACACCTGCTTTGCCCAAATATTTCAGGACCGACCACAGCTCCACAGACCTTGCCCTTCTGGACATTTCGGGAGTATGCATCATTCCGTTCCTGTTTTCGCCGGACAGCAGATAGGATCCCGAAGCCTGCATTGCGGAGGCGAGGGCTCTCCTGTCTTTGCACATGATGACTCCGCTGTCGTAAGGAGCGTTCAGGGTCTTGTGTCCGTCAAGAGACCAGGAGTCCGCCAATTCGATGCCGCAGGTCAAATGCCGGCGCTCATTCGAAGCCGCCGCCCAGAGCCCGAAAGCCCCGTCAACATGAATCCAGGCTCCCGTGCCCTGAGCCTTTTCGCAGATTTGCCGTATCGGGTCAAATGCCCCGGAGTTTACATTGCCTGCCTGAAGGATTGCCAAAGTCAGCGAGTCAAACTCGGGCATCTCTCCAGGAATAATTCGTCCCTGGCCGTCGGTTGCAAGCTCGATTATGTCGCACTTTCCGAACCCCAGAATGGACAGGGCCTTAAAAACTGTTGCATGGGCTTCTTTGCCGAGGACAACTTTTATCCTTGGAGATTGAGACAGGCCTTTTTCAGAAACGTCCCAGCCGTTTCGCCTCAGAAGCTCGTTTCTTCCGGCCGCCAGTCCGCACAGGGTTGCTATGGATGAGCCGCTTACAAATCCGGCGGCGGTTCCCGTGGGAAGCCCAAGCAGTTCCGCCAGCCACCTTTCACAAACCTCCTCCAATTTTGAGGCTATGGGACAAGAGGTCGGAGTGGCGGAATTCTGGTCCCATACATCCGCCAGCCATTTGGCGCCCATTGAAACGGGTATGAAGCTCCCGTTTACAAAACCGAAGTAGCGGCCGCCGGTCGATGCCGCGGTTGCGGGAGAACCGTATCTGTGCAGCATGTCGACCACTTCCATTGCGTTCCCGGTTTTGTCCGGCAGTTTTTCATCGAAGACGGACAAGTCTTCGAGAGCTTTTTGCGAAGGGAAGGCCCTTCTTTCCTTGATTGAGTCCATATATTCAAAGGCATAGGCCTTTGCCGCCTCCAGCAATTTCTTTTCCCTGTTCTGTTCAATCATAGCTTTCTGCAATTCTCTCATAAAAACACTTCCCTATTATGTATTTCATTCATTATATAATCGGATAAATCGGCAGTCAACATTTTGCCGGGCTCGGCACAGACTAAAAGAAAATCGGCACGATAGGAATCATGCCGAAAAATATCATTTGTCGAATTTCAGTTTTGCCAAGGCCGCGAAGGGTGAATCGTCCACCTTTGCTTCCTCTTTTTTCTTCTTGTTCATGTATGCCTGCACATCCTTGTAGGAGGCCTTGCCCTTTTCGCCTTCCTTGCGCTTGTTGAATGATGACATCTTTTCCCTGTGTCCGCATGTGCAGACGAATGTCTTTCCTTCTCCCTCTCCGACCAGCTTGAGCTTCTTGTGGCATACGGGACACCGCGCGTTTGTCACAATCGATAGGCCTTTCCTGTATCCGCATTCGCGGTCCGGGCATACCAGCATTGTCCCTCTCTTGCCCTTGACCTGAAGGAGGTTTTTTCCGCATTCGGGGCATTTTTCATGAGTCACATTGTCGTGCTTGAAGACGGCGTCGCTCGATTTTATATCCTTGACGATCTTATCGGTATAGCGCTTCATGTCGCCCACAAAGGCCTTCTTGTCCAGATTTCCCTTGGCGATGGAATCGAGCTTTTTCTCCCACTTGGCTGTCAGCTCGGGAGTCTTGAGGTCGTCTGGAACAAGGTTGAGTAGCTGAAGCCCTTTTGAAGTGATTATGAGGTTCTTGCCCCTCTTTTCAACCAGGAAGGACTTCTGCAGCTTCTCGATTATGTCCGCCCTTGTGGCTACCGTGCCTATTCCCCCGGTGTCGACAAGCACCTTGGCAAGGTCCTTGTTTCCGCCGGATACATATTTGGAGGGGTTTTCCATGGCCGCCAAAAGCGTTCCTTCCGTAAACCTTGCGGGAGGGGATGTTTTTCCTTCCGTTTTGACCCAGCGGTCTATGGGAAGAACGTCGCCCTTTTTTAGGTTCGGAAGCTTTTGGGAAGAGTAATCCTCCGAGCTTTCCTGGTCGTCATGGAAGGGTGACACGGCTTTCCAACCCTGGTTCACAATCCGTTTTCCCCTGGACTTGAATGTTTCTCCACCGGCTTCTGCAGACAAGGTGATTTCCTCGTATTCGTGGGGCGGGGAGAGCACGCTGAAGAACCTCCGCACGACCAAATCGTAGATTTTGTATTCGCGGCTCGATAGCTCGTTTACCCTCAGTATTTCCTCGGTGGGAATGATTGCGTGGTGGTCGGTGACCTTGCTGTCGTCAACGAAAAGCTTGGATGCCTTTATGGGTTTTCGCATCAGGCTGCCCGCAATGTCCGCAAACGAACCGTCCGAGCAGCCGCTTAGGCGTTCCTTTATGGTGGGGACTATGTCCGCCGTAAGGTATCTCGAGTCGGTTCTGGGGTATGTCAGAAGCTTGTGGGTCTCGTAGAGACTCTGCATGATGGAAAGGGTTTCCTTTGCCAAAAAGTCGTATATCCTGTCGGCGTCCTTCTGCAGCTCGGT
>PKTO01000012.1 GCA_002869095.1 Clostridiales bacterium | reverse complement strand
TCTTCTTAATTGAACTTTTGCCTATTTCTTCAATATTCAAGTCATCAACTGTCAGTTTGGTTCCTTCCTTTATCATCGTTCCGGGGACAAGAACTGTTTCCGCTTCTATTCCTGGTATCATTCTTGATAAATCCTTCCCGCTGATGAGGCCTGCAACAGTTATGTCTTTACCGAAAAATTCATTTTCGATTTTAACCACTTCTATTGAAAGTCCTTCTATTTTTCTTTCAATAATTTTTGCCATTTTTACTATGAAGTCATATGAAAGCACGCCTGTAGCCATAGCTATTTTTAAGCTTCCGGTTGATTCGTGCAATTTGTTTCCCAACGCATCAATTATCTGCCTTTCAAATTTTCTGGCAATTCCAACACCGTTTTCAATCTGCAAAAATCCTTCATAATCATCGTAATCGGGAAATTCCTTTTCTGCGATTATATAAAATTCATCTGAAAGGTATACGAATGCTTTCCCGTATTTTTCTTTGTACTCTTTCTGTTTCGACTCGACAAGTTCTATCGTTTCCATTGCTTTTTCCTTGTCAACTTTTTCAAGCTTGTAAAGTCCTTTCCGAAACTTCGTCAATCCTACGGGAACAATTGCTATGCTTTGCATGTGGGGAAAAAAACTCTCGAGGTCATTCAAAGTGTTTTCAAGCGCTTTACCGTCGTTTATTCCCGGGCAAAGAACTATCTGCCCGTTCATCGATATGTTATGGTCTGCAATGGCTTTTATTTGTTTCATTATCTCTCCGGCGCGCTTGTTTCCCATCATTCGAATTCTAAGCTTCGGATCCGTGGCATGAACCGAAATATTTATCGGAGATATGTGGAGCTCAATTATTCTCTCGATGTCGCTTTCAGAAAGATTCGTAAATGTGGCAAAATTTCCATGCAACACCGAAAGCCTGTAGTCATCGTCCTTTACATACAATGAGGATCTCATGCCTTCCGGCATTTGATCCACAAAACAAAACAAGCATTTATTATGACAACGCATTATATCATCCATGGTGGGGGAAATAAAAATAATACCCAAATCCTCATCGTATTCTTTTTCTATTTCTATTTCCCATATTTCTCCATCGGTTTTCTCCACTTCAACCAAAAGATATTCGTCATTTATCAAATAGATATAATCCAATATGTCTTTTACTTCTTTTCCGTTTATTTTTAGAAGCCTGTCCCCTTTTTCAAGGCCTGCTTCTTCTCCGATGCTGCCATTTTTTACTTGGTCAATCCTGCTGCATCGAACCGTATCGCATTTTCCCATTACTATGCATCCTTTTCATTTAAAATTTTCTTCAATTCATCCATGAATGTATTTATGTCCTTGAATTGCCGGTAAACAGATGCAAAGCGTACATATGCGACTTCATCGGTATCCTTCAGGTATTGCATAACCAATTCCCCTATGTGTACAGACTCAATTTCCTTTTCCAATGAACTTTGTAGTTCCTTTTCCAATTCTTCAACAATATGCTCAATGGTTTGAAGTGAAACCGGTCTCTTTTCACAGGCTTTAATTATTCCATTCCTTATTTTGTCGCGGTTGAACGTTTCCCTGCTCATGTCTTTTTTTACTACAACAAGAGGGATTTCTTCGATTTTTTCGTATGTGGTGAATCTTCTCTTGCATTCGAGGCATTCACGCCTTCTCCTGATTGAATTCCCCTCGTCAGTAGGTCTTGAATCAATCACCTTTGTTTCACTGTTGCTGCAAAACGGACAATTCATGAATTACCTCCTCTGCACAATAATTTAATATTGCGTATTTCTCTTCGATCTAAGAAATGTCGGAATATCCAATACTTCGAATCCGTCATTTTTCTCATTTTTGAAATCGGCTTCATCCGGCTCGGCCGGTTTTTCTTCTCTGTCAATCAAAACTTCTTCATTTGAATCCGATTCGCTCGAAGCTTCAATTTCCGTTTCATCTTGCTTTTGGTTTGTCTCTTCTGTTTTCTCTTCAAGGAGAGGCTCTGCCGCAAGGCCCATATCTTTTTCAAACCCGGTAGCTATTACGGTTATCCTTATTTCATCTTTCATGTCATCGTCGATTACCGCACCAAAAATAATATTTGCATCTGAATCGGCCGCTTCCGAAACCAGTTCCGCAGCTTCATTTATTTCAAACAATCCAAGATCCGTTCCACCTGTTATGTTAAGCAAAACACCCTTCGATCCATTGATTGTGGTTTCAAGCAAAGGACTCTGTATAGCCATTTGTGCCGCTTCCCTCGCTCTATTCTCTCCGGTAGCCTTGCCGATTCCCATATGAGCCAATCCTTTTTCATACATGATGGTTTTCACATCGGCGAAATCAAGATTGACAAGTCCCGGTATCGATATGAGGTCGGAAATGCCTTGGACCCCCTGCCTCAGTACGTCGTCGGCTACTTGGAATGCCTGCATTATTGAAGCTTTCTTCTCTACCACTTGCAGCAAACGATCGTTTGGAATTGTCACAAGGGTGTCTACCGTTTCGCCCAGGCTTTCTATCCCGATTTCTGCGTGTTGCCTTCTGACCTTGCCTTCAAATCCAAAAGGTTTTGTGACCACTCCAACAGTCAAAATTCCCATTTCCTTGGCAATTTCCGCAACTATGGGAGCCGCTCCGGTCCCTGTACCGCCTCCCATTCCGGCTGTAACAAAAACCATATCCGCTCCGTTTAGAGCCTGCCTTATTTCATCCCGGCTTTCCTCAGCCGATTTTTTCCCTATTTCAGGATTTGCGCCTGCGCCCAAACCTTTTGTTATTTTTTCACCTATCTGTATTTTAAATTCCGCCTTTGACGAGAACAGGGCTTGCTTGTCAGTGTTCACAGCGATGAACTGCACGCCTTTTAAATTTGCGTCAATCATCCTGTTTACAGCATTGTTTCCCCCACCGCCAACTCCTACAACTTTTATTTGTGCAAATCTTTCTATATCAGTATCAAATTCCAACATGTTGAAATCCCCCTTATTGACATTATAATTGCATGATAACACCGTTCATTTACTATTGATTGTAACATAAAAACATATACATTTCTCTCATTCTCGCAATTTTGATATGAAGTATCTCCTTATGTACGCAAAGTTTTCAAACAATCTTACGCCGAATGCGACAATAGCCGCATAATAGAGCGGAACACCAAGCTGATCTCCAATATAGGCAAGCATTCCCGCCAAAAACGCATTGCCGAAGAAGCCGGTTGTAAAAATAACAGTATCGAATTTATTGTCAAGGTTTGCACGGACCGCCCCGAATATCGAATCGAATGCCGCTATTATGGAAATCGAAAGGTATAGAGAATATTGTGCCGGGAATGTTATCGGCAAATAAAAACCTATTCCCAATCCGACTATTATTCCAATCAATGCAATGATCATGGCTTCTCGCTCCTTTCAATCACTTTCAAGTATTTGTATTCAATCTGTTCTTCATATGCCGGTACGGTTATGCTCACGCTCGTATTCGCCTCCACAAACAAGCCCACCTGCTTCAATAAATTGCCGTATGTTCCGGGAGCTTTTATTGCGGCCCGCAAATAATCCGGGTTTCCTATCGCTTTAATTATATAAGGTTGCGAGTAAACACGGTCATTTATCTTTATAGTTGGTCCTGCACAATTAATTTCGCTTATTGAAACCACCCTTTGCCCATTTAGAGAAATGGCTTCTGCCCCGGAAATTTTCAAATCGTTTACTATATTCAAAACGTCTATGTCATGAACAAGTAAATTGTTGGGATCCTCTCCTTCAATCAATTCCCTGTCTCCGTCGCTAAGGATT
>PKTO01000155.1 GCA_002869095.1 Clostridiales bacterium | reverse complement strand
GTTTTCCCATTCGCGTAACCCACCTCCGTCTCCAAAACTCCCGGGACTCTCGAAAAATACTCCTCGACTCCCCAAAAGCAACCTCCGGCAAAATATATGGTCTTCATATAATCATCTCCCTTCAAGGCCTTTTACCTCCAGCCGTCATTCGACTTGGGCATATTTCCCCATAAACAATATGTTTCCGTGTACATCGTCTGCTATCATGAACAAAAATGGCCTGTCCGCTACAAATGTCACGGGTTCCATAGCGGCGCTTTCAAGCATCTCTACGACAGTTGCCGCAGCCGCCTCGCTGCCTTTTTCGTTGACTTCGATTACCGCCTTGTGGAGGACTCTGCTTATGAAGATGCCGTCCCTTATCCCGGAGAAATCAGCTTGGGCTCCAAAGGCTTTTTCCATTCCTATGGACATCAAAGCCTTGTTTAGATTTTTTATTCCGTATTCCATCTCAAACCTCGGCACCCCAAGGATAAGGTCGTCCGTTTCGAAAATGGAAGCCTTCATTTCCTCCCAAAGGTCTTCATCCATGGCTTCTATCAGGTCGTTCACGTTTTTCCCGCCCTTGGGCAGAACCAGATACATGGACAACTTTCCATTTCCGTATGGGAGCCTGACAATCTTGAAATCCCCTGTTTCTCCGAAATCGGTTTTGCCCTTTCCGCTCATCATTCTGACGGTCTTAACCGCTCCCGATTCCTCCGTAAAATCCGTATCATAGGTTCTTTCCTCGTCAAAGGCATTGGTCCACTCGCCCTTGAAATAGACCGCGTTTATAAGATACATGACAACATCTGACGGAATCGGAGGATCTATCATTTTGTCGATTTTGCCGTTTGTTGAATCGCTGATCCATCCGTTTATTATGTCCGCGCTGTCAGGCTTTTGAAAATCCATTTCCTCAACCGAAGCGTCGAAGACTTTTTCGCTCTTTTCCAAAAAAGCGGGCCCGATGGGCTCTCCAGTCCTGTACCATATTGAATTCGATATGTCTATTTCCACGGTTTCGTCCGCCTGCATCAAATATGGGATGAGGTTTTCGAACGACGCGTTCGTTTTTTCATCTGAAACCTCGGAATAGCCCAAGGATTCCTTCATTTCGTCCCGGGTTTGTCCTCCCGCCCCGTTGTAAGTCATTGTCAGCGCAGTCGAAACGCTCAGAGGCGAAATGAATATGTTGCCTCCGCCTTCCTCCCTGTTGAGCTCTTTGAACAATTCAAACGCGAAGGAAGTCATTCCTCCAACGACTTGTCCGTCTATTTCATTCTCGTCGTAATCCCTTTTGCCGTCCCCTGCCGGAACGGCGCATGAAGTCAGGACCGCAAGCGCCAGCAGTGTCGATAAAATGGCTTTCAAATATTTCCCCATGACTGATTTCCTCCTTGATGGAATTGATTTCGCCCTTGTTCCTTTAGACGACGCAAAACGCGAAGGGTTCCACAAAGGCTGTTTTTATTTTCAAGCGTTTATTTTCCCCGGGTTGTTTTCCTTCAGCTTGCTCAAAGCACTCTCGAATCTGAAAACCCCTTTTCTTCCAGCTTCAGGTCCTTCTATGCCAACAAGGCCCAGTCCATTGTCGAACATCACTCTTATGGCGGCCATTATGCTTTCGCTTTCGTCGAGGAAAGGCACCTTTTCCATTCCGCCCGGAAATTCCCCGTATTCGCAAACCTCCTTGAGAGGGGTCAGATTAAGGTACGAAGTTAAATTCTTCAGCCCGAAGAAATCCTCGACAAAAGAATTCGCCGGGCTGAAAATCATTTCCTCCCTCGTTCCGGCCTGTACAACTGCGCCATCGTTTATAAGCACTATCCTGCTCCCAAGCTTTATGGCCTCCTGTATGTCGTGGGTCACAAAAACGATGGTTTTTTTAAGCTTTCGGTATATTTTGAGGAGCTCGTCCTGAAGCACTCTTCTGGAAATTTCATCCACCGCTCCCAGAGCCTCGTCCATGAGTATTATGTCGGGATCCGCAGCAAGAGCCCTCGCCAGTCCGATCCTCTGCCTCTGCCCTCCGCTAAGCTCCCTGGGATATCTTTTAAGGAAGCTTTCATCCATCCCTACAAGCTCTATCATTTCAAGTTCCCTTTTTCCCTTGAAACCTTTATTTTTCCCTGTCAATTCCAGGACATAGCTTATATTGTCGCCGACGGTCAGATGGGGGAAAAGCCCTATCTTCTGTATGACGTATCCGATTCGCCTTCGAAGCTCAATCTTGTCCCATTCCCTTATTTCGCGTCCTTCCACAAATATTTTTCCGTCGTCGGGCTCAATGAGCCTGTTCACAAGCTTAAGCATAGTAGTCTTTCCGCAACCCGACGGCCCCAGAAAAGTCACGAACTCGCCTTCATGGATATCGAGGCTTAAATTTCGGATTACGGGCTTGCCGGTTTCATAAGACTTGTTTATTCCTTCAAAACGTATTATCGGCATCAAAGCAACCCCTTGCCCTTTAGAAAATCTTCCGCCACCTTTGCCGGGTCCATTTTTTCATTCTCAACCAAATAATTGAGCTCGGTCATTTCGTCGTCGCTTATTTGCCCCGTCAATGTTTCCAGAACAGCCTCAAGCTCTGGATACTGGTCCAGGGTTTCCTGCCTTACTATGGTTGCGGCATTGTAGGCAGGGAAAAACATCTTGTCGTCCTCAAGCACCCTGAGGTCGAATTTCTTTATCAAGCCGTCGGTTGAGAAGGCGTTTATGACGTCAACCTGGTCTGTGCCTATTGCCTCGTATTTAAGCCCTATGTCAAGCTCGACCATGTTTTCAAAGGATAAACCGTATGCATCCTCAAGCCCTGGAAAACCGTCCTCCCTTTCATAAAAATCGTATTCGGCTCCAAATACAAGGTCTCCTCCCTTTTCAGCCAAGTCGGAATATGTTTCTATTCCCATTTCCTCGGCTGCAGACCTCTTCATGGCAAGCGCGTAGGTGTTGTTGAATCCGTACATCCCAAGCCACTTCATGTCGTATTTCTCCGCATAAGCATCCTTTACCGACTCATACAGCTCTTCCGGGTCGTTTATCAACTCCTCCTTGAGCACAAAAAGCCATCCCGTTCCTGTGTATTCGGGATAGATATCTATCTCGCCGCTTTCCATTGCAGGCTGTATGTTCGCCGTCCCGCCTCCTATTCCAAGCTTCTTCTCAACACTTATGTCTGTGCCGTTCTCGATTACAAGCGTTATCATCTCAGCCAATATGTACTGCTCTGAATGCGGCTTTGAAGCTACAACAACCTTTTTTTCCGACTTGTCCGAACACCCTGAAATTCCTGCCGCAAGAACCGCGCACAAAATCAGACTCAGTATTTTTTTCATCATGCCACCCTCCTTTTTTCCGTTCCAAAAATTTTAAACCGCACTTTCTTTTCAACAATCCCCAACAAAAAGTCCGACACTATCGCCAAAAGTGCAACCAAAAGGCTTCCCGCAAAAGTCATTTCCGTGAAATTGGTAGTTATTCCCCTCCATATTGCCACCCCAAGACCTCCGGCTCCTATGAAGGAGGCTATTCCGCCAAGGGCTATGGTCATCACAACCATTGTCCTGAAGCCGGCTATTATGACGGGCAGTGCAATAGGAAGCTGAACTTTCAGAAGCAGTTGCCTGTCCGTGCTCCCCATCCCCAGCGCCGATTCCACAATGTCCTCGTCCACTTCCATTATTCCGACATATGTGTTCCTTATCATTGGCATCAATCCATATACAACAAGCGCTATCAATGCGCTCCTGTTTCCGATTCCCGTTATTGAGACCAGAAACCCGAAGAAGGCTATTGACGGCACG